>NZ_JBEXDZ010000171.1:0-20293 GCF_040606085.1 Streptomyces sp. NPDC005485
ACTTCGCGGAGCTGCCGGCGACACGGCGTTTTGGCCCCCTCGGGGCCCGCGAGCGGTAGCCCTCAGGCCTCGCCGAGCGCCGCGTTCGTGAGGGCGCCGATGTGCCGGGCGGCGTCGGCCGACAGCATCTCCTCGTGACCGCAGGGCACTTCGTGCACGGTCAGCGAGCCGTCCACGTGCTCCAGCCAGCGCCGTGCGAGGTCGGCGGTCGGGGCCGGCCGGCCGTCGGCGGCGACGAACAATGTCAGAGCGCCGGTGAAGCGGCCGGGCGTGAACTCCCGCGCGATGTCGGTGTGATGGCGCATCACACCCATGAGCGAGCGCAGCTCCTTCTCACCGATCCCGGTGCCCGCCGCGTGGTGGTCCAGGAACGCGGTGCGGATCTCGTCGTCGGAGGGGTTCGGGTCCTCGGGGAACACGGGATAGACGTCGAGGGCCCCGAGGAACGCGACCTCCTCGCCCGCCGCCTGGAGCTGCACCGCCATCTCGTGGGCGACCAGTCCGCCGAAGGACCAGCCCAGCAGGTGGTACGGCCCGTGCGGCCGGACCTCGCGGACGCGCTCGACGTAGGTGGCCGCGAGCGCCCGTACGTCCCGTGGCCGGTCCCAGTCCCGCCCGTCCACCGCGATGCCGTCGGACTGCAGGGCGTACACGGGCCGCTCCGCGTCGAGGTGCGGGGCCAGCTCGGCGTACGGCAGCCCGAAGCCGACCCCGCCGTGCACGCAGAAGAGCGGGGCGGCCGTGCCGGTGGGCCGGATGGCGAGGACGGGGTGGAGGGGTACGTCCCGGGTGACCGCGCCGGACGCCTCCTGGTCCTCGTCGGTGCGGGCCGCCGCCGCGAGGCCCGCCACCGTCCGGTGGGTGAAGACGTCGGCCAGCGAGAGCGTGAGCCCCGCCTTCGCGGCCCGCGCGACGATCCGCACCGAGCGCAGGCTGTCCCCGCCCAGCGCGAAGAAGTCCCCCTCTGCGTCAACCTGTTCGAGGCCGAGGATCTCGCAGAACACCTCGGCGAGCACCTCCTCGGCGGCGGTGCGCGGCGCCCGCCCAGGGGCCACGGCGCCGGCAGCTCCGGCCCCGGCTCCCGGCGCCGGAAGGGCGCGCGTGTCGAGCTTGCCGTTCGCCGTCAGGGGCAGCGCGGGCAGGGTCACCAGTGACGCGGGCACCATGTGCGCGGGCAGCGACTCCCCGACGTACGCACGCAGGACGGGTACGTCCACCGCGGCCACGCCCGGCACCGGCACGACGTATCCGGTCAGCCGGCGCACGCCCGTGGGTGTGGCGGTGACGGTGACGGCGGCCTGGGCGATCACCGGATGGCGGGCCAGCGCGGCCTCGATCTCACCGGGTTCGATGCGGAAGCCGCGCAGCTTGATCTGGTGGTCGGCGCGGCCCACGTAGTCCAGGGCACCGTCGGGCCGCCACCGCACGAGGTCGCCGGTGCGGTACATACGCGTTCCGGCGGGCCCGTAGGGGTCCGCGACGAAGCGCTCGGCCGTGGTGACGGGCCGGCCCAGGTAGCCGTGGGCGAGACCGTCACCGGCGATGTGGAGCTCGCCGGTGACGCCGACCGGCGCCGGGGCGAGGGCCGCGTCGAGGACGTAGACGCGGAAGTTGTCCAAGGGCCGCCCGATCGGCGGCTTGCCGCCCGGGGTCAGCGGTGCGCTCCAGGTGGAGCAGACCGAGGCCTCGGTCGGGCCGTAGGCGTTGCGCAGGACGCCGAGGCGTGAGAAGCGCTCGACCAGGGCGGGCGGGCATGCCTCGCCGCCCGTGAACAGGCTGAGATCTTCAGGTAGTTGGGCCTCTTCGGGGAACCCTGCGATGACGGTCGGCGGCAGGATGGCGTGGTTGACGCCGTGCGCGGCGACCAGATCGGCCAGCAGTTCGCCGGAGAGCCGGCTGTCGGCGGTGGCGAACACCAGCGTGCCGCCGGAGAACAGCGAGGCGCACAGCTCCCACACCGTGGCGTCGAAGCTGAAGGAGGCAAACTGCAGGGCCCGCGTGTCCGGCCCCGCGCCCGCGTGCGTGTGCAGGTTGGCGACCAGGTTGGCGGCTCCCGCGTGCGGCACGGCCACGCCCTTGGGGCGGCCCGTCGAGCCCGAGGTGTAGATGACGTACGCCGTGTCGCGCGGGGTCAGCGGGCGCGTGCGGTCGGCGTCGGTGGGGTCGGTGGCGGGGCTCTCGCGCAGCTCGGCCAGGGTGGCGGGGGTGTCCAGCACGAGCGGGGCGGGGCCGCCGGACCGCACCGGGAGGCGGCCGGCGACCTCTTCGGCGGTGAGGACCTCGGCGGGGGCCGCGTCGTCGAGCATGTACGCGATGCGCTCGGCGGGATAGTCCGGGTCGACCGGCAGATAGGCCGCACCCGTCTTGAGGACCGCCAGCAGAGCCACCACCGTACGGGCGGACCGGGGCAGTGCCAGCGCGACCACGTCACCCGGGCCGATGCCGCGCCCGAGGAGCAGATGGGCGAGGCGGTTGGCGTCGGCGTTGAGCTCCGCGTAGGTGAGGCGGGAGGGTTCGGCCGCGGCGGGGTCGGGGACGAGCAGGGCCGGATGGCCGGGGGCGTGCGCGGTGTGCGCCTCGAAGAGGGACGGGAGCGTGGCCGGGGGCTGGGGCCGCCGGTCGCCGTGCCAGGCCGTCAGGAGGGTGTGGCGCTCCTCCGGGGAGAGCAGGTCGAGGGCGCTGAGCGGGGCGTCGGGTGTGCGGGACGCGGAGTCGAGGAGGGTGGCCAGGGAGCGCGCGATGCGGTCCGCGGTCGCCTCGGTGAACAGGTCGGCGCTGTACTCCAGTTGGATGTCCAGGCCGCCCGGCCCGCCGTCCGTGGCCGTCCGCTCCGTCACCTGGAACGCCAGGTCGAACTTCGCGGTGGCCGTGCCGACCGGCTCGACCGCCGCCGTCAGCCCCGGCAGCCCGGGCAGCGGATCCGTGCTGTTCTGGAACGCCAGCACCACCTGGAAGAGCGGCTGCCGCGCCATCGAGCGCACCGGGTTCAGCTCCTCCACCAGGTGCTCGAAGGGCAGTTCGGCATGGGCGTACGCCGTCAGGTCGCTCTCCCGCACCCGGGCGAGCAGCGCGCTGAACGCGGGGTCGCCCCCGGTGTCCGTGCGCAGCACGAGCGTGTTCACGAAGAAGCCGACCAGATCGCGGACCGCGTCGTCCGTGCGCCCCGCGACCGGGCTTCCCAGCGGGATGTCGGTGCCCGCGCCGAGCCGGGTCAGCAGGGCGGCGAGCCCGGCCTGCACGGCCATGAAGAGGCTGGCGCCGCCCCGCTGCGCGAGGTCCGCCAGCCGGGCGTGCGTCCCGGCGGGCACGGTGCGCACGACGGTTCCGCCGCGGTGGCCGGCGCGTGCGGGGCGCGGGAAGTCGGCGGGCAGCTCCAGTTCCTCCGGGATGCCCGCCAACGCCTCGCGCCAGTGGGCCAGTTCGGCCGCGGCCAGGCTGTCCGCGTCCGCCTTGGTGCCGAGCAGCTCGCGCTGCCAGCGGGCGTAGTCCGCGTACTGCACGGGCAGCGGCTCCCAGCGCGGCGGACCGCCCGCCCGCCGCGCCGCGTAGGCGGCCGACAGATCGCGGGCGAGGGGCTCCAGCGACCAGCCGTCGGCAGCGATGTGATGCAGCGTCAGCGTCAGTACGTGGCTGTCGACGCCCAGCGCGAACAGGCGGGCGCGCAGCGGGGCCTGGGCCGACAGGTCGAAGGAGTGGGCGGCCTCGGCGGCCAGCGCCTCGGCGAGTGCTTCGGCGCCGGAGCCCGGGAGCTGGACGAGCCGCAGGCGGGCGCCCGCCTCCGCGGCCTCCTCGGGGGAGAGGATCAGCTGCGAGGCGAGCCCGTCTGCCTCGGTGAACACGGTGCGCAGGCTCTCGTGCCGGGCGACCACGTCCGCCACCGCCGCCGTCATCGCCGCGGTGTCCAGCGGTCCGGTGAGGCGGACGGCCAGCGGGATGTTGTACGCGCCGGACGGGCCGTCCATGCGGTTCAGGAACCAGAGCCGCTCCTGTGCGTACGACAGCGGGGCGGACGCCGAGCGGTGCGCGGCGGCCCGCAGCGCCGGCCGGTGGCCGGTGGACTCGGCGGCCTTGGTGGCTTCGGTGACGCCGGGGGCGGCCGGGGCGGCGGGGTCGTCGGGCAGGGTGCGGGCCAGCGCCTCGGCCGTACGGGCGTCGAAGAGCGCGCGCACCGGGACGTCCGCGCCCACGGCAGCGCGCAGCCGGTTGGCGACGCGCACCGCGGACAGGGAGTGACCGCCCAGGGCGAAGAAGTCGTCGTCGGCGCCGACCCGTTCGAGCCCGAGAACCTCCGCGAAGACCGTGCACAGCAGCTCCTCGCGCGCACCCTCGGGCGCCCGGCCGGTGCCCGCCAGCTCGTCGGGCGGTGCGGGCAGCGCCTTGCGGTCGGTCTTGCCGTTGGGGGTCAGCGGCAGCGCGTCCAGGGGAACGTACACGGCAGGGACCATGTGGTTGGGCAACACCGCGGACGCGCGCTCCCGTAGCTTGTCGCGGTTGGTCCCTGCCGGTACGACATAGGCGACCAGGCGGGCTTCCCCGTACTGGTCGGTGCGGGCCGTGACGACGGCCTGCTGTACGCCGGGCTGCGCCGCGAGCACGGACTCGATCTCGCCGAGCTCGATGCGGTAGCCGCGGATCTTGACCTGGTGGTCGCTGCGGCCCGCGTACTCCAGGGCCGAGCCGGCGCCGTCCCAGCGCACCACGTCACCGGTGCGGTACATGCGCGCCCCCGGCGTGGCGGGCGGCGCGAACGGGTCGGCGACGAAGCGCTCCGCGCTCAGCCCGGGCCGGTTCAGATAGCCGCGGGCGAGCCCGGTGCCCGCGATGTACAGCTCGCCGAAGGTGCCGTCGGGCACCGGGCGCAGGGCGCCGTCGAGGACGTACACGCGGGTGTTGGCGATCGGGCGGCCGATGGCGGGCGGGCCCGAAGCGCCGGACCCACCGGGCCCGTTCGGCTCCGACGGCGCCACCAGGGTCGCCGCCGTGGACCAGATCGTCGTCTCCGTGGGGCCGTACACATTGGTCACGGACGCGCAGTGCGCGGTGAGCGCCCGGGCGAGCGGCTCCGGCAGCGCCTCACCGCCCACCAGGGCGCGCAGGCCCGCGAGCCGAGGCGCGTGGTCGGCCGCGAGGGACTGCCACAGGCTGGGCGTGGCCTGCATCAGGGTCGCGTCGGAGGTCGTCACGGCGGCGGCGAGGGAGGCCGGGTCGCGCACCGTCTCCCGGTCGGCGACGAGGAGTTCGGCGCCGGCCGCGAGCGGCACGAACAGCTCCAGGTTGGCGATGTCGAAGCCGAACGTCGTGACCGCGAGGAACCGGTCCTCGGGCGTCACCTCGAAGCGCCGGCGCATGTCCTCGACCAGGTTGGCCAGCGCGCCGTGCGGTACGACGACGCCCTTGGGGCGGCCGGTCGAGCCGGAGGTGTAGATGACGTAGGCGGGGTGGTCGGCGTGCGGGGCGGGCGGTTCCTGGGCGGGGGCCGCGGCCGGTTCGTCGGGGACGGAGTCCGGGTCGTCGAGGACCCAGAGGGGGCCGGTGGGGGCGTCGCCCCGGCCCCTCAGGAGGTCGCGGACCCGGCGATGGGTGAGCGTCACGACGGGGGCCGCGTCCGCCAGCATGTAGTGGAGTCGGTCGCCCGGGTAGTCGGGATCCAGGGGCAGGTAGGCGGCGCCGGACTTGAGGACGGCGAGGGCGGCGACGACCAGGTCGCAGGACCGGTCGAGCGCGAGGGCGACCACCCGCTCGGGGCCCGCACCGGCAGCGCGCAGCGCCCGCGCCAACCGGTCGGCCCGCGCGTGCAGTTCGCGATGGCTCAGGCGCTGCGCGCCGCAGGTGACGGCGGGCGCGTCCGGGGTGCGGTCGGCCCACTGGGCGAGGAGGGGGGCCAGCCAGTGCCCGGGGACGGCCGCGTCGGTGTCGTTGCGTGCGTCGACGATACGGGCCCGCTCGGCCGCGTCCAGGACGTCCAGCCGCCCGCAGGGCACGTCGGGCCGGGTGACGGCGGCCTCCAGGAGCCGCGCGAAGCGCAGCCCGATCCGGTGCGCCTCGCCGCGAGGTACGAGGACGGGGACATGGTTGACCGCCAGGCCCACCGGGGCGCCGGGGAAGACCGTGAGGGTGACCGGGTAGTGGGTCGCCGAGCGGATGTCGACGGCGGTGACCAGCGGGCCCGCAGCGGTGTCGGCGGCCTCCGCCTCCGGCGTGAGGGGCGTGCGGCCCATCGGGTAGTTCTGGAACATCAGCGCGGTGTCGAAGAGTTCCCCGCGCACGGAGGTCAGCTGCTGCACCTCCGCGAGGGTCAGGTGCTCGTGCGGCAGCAGTTCGGCCTGGCTGCTCTGCACGGCGGCGAAGAGTTCGGCCGGTGTGCGGGCCGGGTCCACGTGGACGCGTACGGGAAGGGTGTTGGCGAACAGGCCCACCATGTCCTCGACATCGGGGATCTGCGCCGGCCTGCCCGACGTCACGGCGCCGAACAGCACCGTGTCCTGGCCCGTCAGCCGCGACAGGAGCAGGGCCCAGCAGCCCTGCACCACCGCGTTGACGGTGAGCCCGCGGGAACGGGCGAACTCCGCGAGCGCGGCAGAGACTTCGGGGGTGAGGTCGAGGGGGACGGACTCGGGCAGCGCCTGGCGGGCATCGACGGGCGGGCCGCTCGCGGCACCTGCCCCACCGTCGCCCGCACCGTGCTCCTCCGTGCTCGCCGCCGGCACCAGACGCGTCGGCTCCGTCACGCCCTCGAGGGCGCGCCCCCATGCCTGCCGGGCCGCCTCCTTGTCCTGCGCGCCGAGCCAGGAGAGGTGGGCGTGGTACGGAGCGGCGGAGGGAGCCTGCGGCACCGAGGCATCGGCCCCCGGCTTCAACGCCGTTGCCAGCGTCGCCAGTTCACGGGTGAGTGTCGCCATCGACCAGCCGTCCACCAGGATGTGGTGCACCGTCCACACCAGACGGCAGCGCCCGCCGCCCGCTCTGATGAGGGTGAAGCGGTGCAGAGGCGGCTTGGACAGGTCGAAGCGGCGCAGCCGGTCCTCCTCCGCCACCCGGTCCAGCTCGGCGGCGGTCGGCTGCCCCTCGCCGGGAGAGGCGGTCAGGTCGACGTCACGCCACGGCAGTTCGACGGTCTTGGGGATCACCTGGATCGCCTCGCCGCTTCTGCGGTGGCGGAAGCAGGCCTTCAGGTTCGGGTGCCTGTCCAGCAGGGCGGCGGCCGCCGCGCGCAGGCCCATGGCGTCGGCGTCGGTCATTCCCTCGAAGTCGACCACCAGCTGGAGGGTGTAGACATCCGTGCCCTCGCGGTCGAACTCCGAAAGAAAGAGCAGCCCCTGTTGCAGCGGAGACAACGGAAGGACTTCACTGATAGCCGATGGCCGATTCAAAGCCGCGCCCCTCATGGAATAGCTGGACAGACGGAAACACAAACAATTTCCGATCGCGCTGACGCTAAACTGACCGACAACTGACACCCTGCTGACGCCTCGCCTGCCCGCGCCGCCTGCGACGGGCCGCCACCCTGCGTCAGCAGTCCGTCAGTCCCTCGTCAGCGCGCGAGGAGAGGCTTACCGGCGAGGCTAATTCGTTGCCGAAGGCCAGGAGTGCCCAGTGCCGGTTATATCCGCGTCGCATGAATTCGACGTCAGTGACCTCTTCGTGAATCTGCAGCCGTTCTTCGGACGCCGTCTCTTTCTGAAGGTCGAGGGATTCAACTTCGCCGGTTCCATCAAACTGAAGGCGGCCCGGGAGATGGTCGCCCAGGCGGAGGCCGCAGGCGCCCTCGGCCCCGGCTCGACGCTGGTGGAGTCCTCGTCCGGGAACATGGGCGTCGCCCTGAGCGTGCTCGCCGCGAGCAGGGGCTTCAAGTTCCTGTGCGTGACCGACTCGCGCTGCAACGCGGTGACCCGGCGCACCATGGAGTCCTTCGGCGCCGAGGTTCATGTCATCACCGAACCGCACGAGACCGAGGGCTTCCTCGGCGCGCGCATCCGCCATGTGAAGGCGCTGCTCGCCGCCGACGAGAAGAAGGTCTGGCTCAACCAGTACCTGAGTGCGGGCAACTGGATGGCGCACTACCGCACTACGGCGCCCGCCATCGCCCGGCAGTTCCCCGACCTGAACGTGCTGATCGTCGGCGCGGGCACCACGGGAACCCTGATGGGCTGCGCCCGCTACTTCCGCGAGCGGCGCCCGGGGGTGCGGATCGTCGCCGTGGACAGCGTCGGCTCCGTCACCTTCGGGGAGCCCCCGGCCACCCGGCACATCCCGGGCCTGGGCACCAGCGTGCGCCCCCCGCTCCTGGACGAGTCCCTCGTCGACGCCGTCGTCCACGTCCCGGAGGCGGACACCGTCCGTACCTGCCGTGAACTGGTCCGGCACGGATTCCTCTTCGGCGGCTCCACCGGAACCGTCGTGACCGGCGCGCTCGGCTGGCTCTCCGAGCAGTACGGCGACGGCGTCGGAGGCGTGAGCGACCAGGTGACCGCCGTGACCATTTCGCCGGACCTGGGCGAGCGCTACATGGAGACCGTCTACCACGACGAGTGGGTGCGCAACTCGGTCGGCTCCGAAGGTCTCGCGCAGGGCGTCGGAAGTATGCGCGCGGGAGCCGAATTCGCCGCCGGCCTGGAAGCCGTATCCGGCTGACCGGCTGACCGACAGGTGAACGGCGAGCAAGTGGCAGGACAGCGTTGAAGGTTGATGGGGCGGGGCTGAGGCTGAGAATGACGGAGAGCGAAGAGATGACGACGACACACCGCGGCGCTGTTCTCCCGCTCACCGCGGCGCAGGCCGAGATCTGGTTCGACGAGCAGTTCGCCACCGGGCCGCTCGCCTACAACATGGCCGACTACATCGACCTGCGCGGTCCGCTCGACGCCGCGCTCCTCGCAAAGGCGCTGCACTGCCTGGGCCATGAGGCCGAAGGGCTGCGGGTGCAGTTCGTCGAGGAAGCGGGCGCCCCGGGCCAGATTGTCCGCCCGCTCGCCCAACCCCCGCTGAAGAGCCTCGACTTCAGCGCAGAGGCCGAACCCCTTGCCGCCGCCGAGCGATGGATGGGCGCCGACCACGCCGAGCCGCTGAAGATCACCGACTTCCCGCTGTTCCGGGGCGCGCTCATCAAGCTGGGCCCCGAGCACCACCTGCTCTACCTGTGCATGCACCACATCCTCGCCGACGGCTACAGCCGCGCACTCCTCTACCCGAAGCTCGCCGCGCTCTACACGGAACTCGCGCAGAACGAGGGTGAGTTGAGCGTCGAGGGTGACGTCATGCCGCCCTTCCACCGTCTCCTGGACGCCGAGCGCGCCTACCTGGACTCACCGCAGGTCGAGCGCGACCGTACGTACTGGACCAAGCGCCTCACCGCCGGCGACCGCGGCCCGGCGCCCGAACTCGTCTCGCTCTCCGCGCAGGAGCCCGCCCCCGGCCGCGACGCACTGCGCCACACCTCCCGCCTCTCCATCGAGGCCACCGACGCGCTGCGCGCCCTCGCCCGCGACGGCAAGGTCACCATGCCCGTCGTGATGGTCGCCGCCATGGCCGCCTATACCCAGCGCGTGACCGGCGCGGCCGAGCCGCTGCTCACCCTGCCGGTCACCGGCCGCGTCGGCGCCGTCAGCCGCGAGATCCCGGGCATGCTCGCCAACTACCTGCCCCTCGCCGTACGGGTGCGCCCGGAGATGACCCGCGCCCAACTCCTGCGCCAGGCCTGGGTGGAGGTGTCCGGTGCCCTCAAGCACCAGCGTTACCGGGGCGACCGTATCCGCCGCGACATCGGGCTGCGCACCGACGACCGGCGCGCCTTCGGGCCGTTCATCAACGTCCTCAACCAGGACCCCGAACTCGCCTTCGCCGGCGACTGCCGGGGCACCGTGGTCAACCTCTCCACCGGCATCGTCAACGACCTCATCATGACGGTCCTGAACGCGGCCGACGGCACGATGGAGATCCACCTCGACGGCAACCCGGAGCTGTACCGCTCCACCGAACTGGCCACGCACCTCGCCCGCTTCGAGGCCTTCCTCGCCGCCCTCGCCGAGCTGCCCGCGGACGAGCCCCTCGGCCGGGTCGGCCTGGGCGCGCCCGAGGAGCCCCTCGGTCTGCTCGGCGCCTGGGACCGGGCCGCCGAACAGGACGCGTACGAAGGCCTCGTCGAGCGAGTGCGAGCCGTGGCCGCGCGCACGCCCGACGCGGTCGCCGTGGCCGACGGCGCCGAGAGCGTCACCTACCGCGCTCTCCTGACGCGCGCCGCGGGCGTGGCCTCCCGGCTGACCGCGGCCCAGGCCGAACGCGGCTCGCTGGTCGCGATGCTGGCCGATCCCGGGGTGCCGTTCGTGGTGGGTGTGCTGGGTGTGCTGGGTGCGGGTGGCGCGTATCTGCCGCTGGATCCGGCTGCTCCGGCGGCTCGTAACGCCGCTCTTCTCGCGGACAGCGGTGCCCGCTTCCTCCTCGTCGGCGCCGGCTACGAGGAGCGGGCGCGGACCCTGACGGACCTGCCCGTGCTGCCACTCGCCGCGCCCACCGATGCCGCCTGCACGACTGAACTCCCTTGTGTCGGGGGTGGGTTGGATCTGGCGTATGTGATGTTCACGTCGGGTTCGACGGGTCGTCCCAAGGGGGCGATGGTGCAGCGGTCCGGGATGGTCAATCACCTGTGGGCGAAGGTGGGGGATCTGGATCTGGTGGCGGGGGAGTCGGTGGTGGCGAATGCGCCGCTGACTTTTGATGTGTCGGTGTGGCAGATGCTGGCTCCGTTGTTGGTGGGGGGCCGGGTGCGGGTGTCGGGGGTGGAGCTGGCCGCCGATCCTTCGGGGTTGTTCGCCGTGGTGCGTGATGAGCGTGTGGCGGTGCTTGAGGTGGTGCCGTCGCTGCTGCGGGCGGCGCTGGATGCGTGGGATGTGGAGGGCGGGGCTCCCGAACTCCCGTCGCTGCGGTGGCTGATGGTGACCGGCGAGGCGCTGCCCGCCGATCTGTGCGAGCGCTGGCATGTCCGGTATTCGCATGTGCCGTTGATGAACGCCTACGGCCCGACGGAGTGCTCGGACGATGTGACGCACGCCGTCATCACGGCCGGTCAGCAGCTCGACGGTCGGGTGCCGATCGGTGGTGCGGTGCGCAATACCCGGCTGTATGTGCTGGGTGATGAGTTGCAGCCGGTGCCGGTGGGTGTTCCCGGTGAGCTGTACGTCGGTGGGGCCGGCGTCGGCCGCGGCTACCTCGACGATCCCGGCCGTACCGGAGGCACGTTCGTCGCCGACCCGTTCGCCGGCGCGGGAACGCGGATGTACCGGACCGGTGACCGCGTGGTCCAACGCCCCGACGGGCAGCTGGAGTTCATCGAGCGGCGCGACCACCAGGTCAAGATCCGCGGCCGTCGCGTCGAGACCGGTGAGATCGAGGCCGTCATCCGGTCCCTGGACAGCGTGGTGGACGCCGCGGTCGCCGTACTTCCCGACGCCTCCGGCAACCCCCGGCTCGTCGGCTATCTGACCGGGCCCGGTGTCGACGCCACGCAGGTCCGCGCCGAACTCGCCCAGCTGCTGCCCGCGTACATGATCCCCGCGTCCTGGCTGGTCCTGGACGCGATGCCGCTCACCCCGAACGGCAAGCTCGACCGCAAGGCGCTGCCCCGCCCCGCCGTCGCCGAGCAGGACACGACGCGTGGCCCGCGCGACGAGCGCGAGCGCATCGTGTGCGGCATCTACGCCGACGTACTCGGCGTCTCCCGCGTCGGGATCGACGAGGACTTCTTCGCGCTCGGCGGCGACAGCATCCGCTCCATCCAGGTCGTCAGCCGCGCCCGCAAGGCCGGACTCGCCCTGACCACCCGCGACGTCTTCACCCACAAGACCGCCGCCGCCCTCGCCCGGGCAGCGGGCGCGGTCGGCGCAGGCACCGCGAGCGGGCCCGCCGCGACCGCCGACGAGAGCGGGGTCGGCGTCTTGGAACTCACCCCGATCATGGGCCAGTTGCACGAGGACACGCGTACGCTCACCGGCCCGGTGGTCAAGTACAGCCAGCACGTCGTCGTCCGCGTCCCCGCCGGCCTCGACGCGGACCGCCTCGACACCGCCCTGCACGCCCTGGTCGACCACCACGACGCCCTGCGCACCCGCGCCACCGAACCGGCCCCCGGCCTCTGGCAGCTGGAGGTCCTCGCGCCGGGCGCGATGTCCGGCGTACGGCTGGTCTCCACCGTCGACGCGAGCGGCACGACCGGCTCGGACCCCCAGGACATCCTCGGGTTCGCCGAGCGGCAGGCCTCGGCGGCCCGCGCGCGCCTCGACCCCTCCGCCGCCGTCATGGTGCAGGCCGTACTGATCGACGCCGGTCCGGGCGCCTCCTGCGGATGGCTGGTGATCTGCGCCCACCACCTCGTCGTCGACGGCGTGTCCTGGCGCATCCTGCTGCCCGACCTGGCAGCCGCCTGCGAGGAACTCGCCGCCGGCCGCAGCCCGGCCCCCGACCCCGTCGGCACCTCGTACCGCAGCTGGTCGCGCCTGCTCACCGAACAGGCCCGCACGCAGGTACGCGGCCCCGAACTCGCCCTGTGGCAAGGCATCCTGGACGGCCCCGACCCGCTGGTCGGCACCCGCAGGCTCGACCCCGCCAAGGACGTCTACGGCACCCAGCGCACCCTGCGCCTCGAACTCGGCCCCGACATCACCGGGCCGCTGCTCACCGAGGTTCCCGCGGCCTTCCACGCCGAGATCAACGACGTCCTGCTGACCGGACTCGCCCTCGCCGTCGCGGACTGGCGCAGGCGGCACGGCCACGCCCACTACGGGCAGACCCTGATCGAGCTGGAGGGCCACGGCCGCGAGCAGCTCAGCGACACGCTCGACCTGTCGCGCACCGTCGGCTGGTTCACCAGCGCCTTCCCGGTCCGCCTCGACCCCGGCACCCTCGACTGGGACGAGGTGTGGGCGGGCGGCCCCGCCCTGGCCACGGCCCTGAAGAAGGTCAAGGAGCAACTGCGCGCCCTGCCCGACCGGGGCGTCGGCCACGGCCTGCTGCGCTACCTCAACCCGCACGCCGCCCGCGCCCTCGCCGGATATCACCGGCCGCAGATCGGCTTCAACTACATGGGCCGCTTCGACGCCCGCGAGACCGGGCTGTGGGAGCCCGCGGGCGGCGACGGCGTCGTCGGCACCGGCGCCCACCCCGGCATGCCGCTGCCGCACGTCCTCGACGTCACCCCCGCGACCGAGGACCGCCACGACGGACCGCATCTGATCGCCAACTGGAGCTGGGCCGGGCAGTCCGTCGCCGAGGAGGACGCGCGGGACATCGCGGACACCTGGTTCCGCGCCCTGGAGCTGCTGTCCCGGCACGGCGCCGGACCGGCCGCCGGTGGCCTCACCCCCTCCGACCTGCCGCTGGTGGACCTGGCACAGGACGAGATCGAGGAGTACGAGGCCGAACTCGCCGAGGCGGGCACGACCCTCGCCGACGTCCTGCCCCTCACACCCCTCCAGCAGGGCATGCTCTTCCACGCGGACTACGACACCGTCGCGGGCGAGCAGGGCGAGGACGACGCCGTGGACGTCTACACCCTGCAGATCGTCGCCGACATCGAGGGCGACCTCGACCCGGCCGTACTGCGCGCCGCCGGGCAGGCCCTCCTCGACCGGCACCCGAACCTGCGCGCCTCCTTCCGGGCCCGCGCGACCGGCGACCCGGTGCAGATCATTCCGGACAGCGCCCGGCTGCCCTGGCGGGAAGCCGACCTGAGCGACCTGCCCGAGCCCGCGCGCACCGCCGAACTCGACCGGATCACCGAGGCCGAGCGCACCCGCCGCTTCGACCTCGCGCACCCGCCCCTGCTGCGCTTCACGCTCGTCACCCACGGCGAGGGACAGCACCGCTTCATCTGGACCAGCCACCACATCCTCGTCGACGGCTGGTCGATGCCCCTGCTCGTCCAGGAACTGTTCGCCCTGTGCGCACCCGGCGCGGACGTCACCCTCCTGCCCGACCCGGCGCCGTACCGCGACTACCTCGCCTGGCTGACCGCACAGGACCGCGACGCGGCCCGGGAAGCCTGGCGCGACGTCCTCGCCGACGTGACCGAGCCGACCCTGCTCACCCCGGCCGACCCCGACCGTGTCCCGGCGCTGCCCGACTCCGTACGCGCCGAGGTGCCCCGCGAACTGACCGCCGCCCTGTCCACCTGGGCGCGCGGGCAGGGCCTGACCCTCAACTCCGTGGTGCAGGGCTGCTGGGCGCTGCTGCTCGGCAGGCTCACCGGCCGCCAGGACGTCGTCTTCGGCGCCGTCACCTCCGGCCGGCCCGCCGAGGTCCCCGACGTCGAGTCGATGATCGGCATGTTCCTCACCACCGTGCCGGTCCGCGCCCGGCTGCACCCCGGCGCCACCCTCACCGAACTGCTGCACGCCCTCCAGGACCAGCAGACCGCGCTGCTGCCGCACGAGCACCTCGGCCTCACCGAGATCCACAAGGCCGCCGGGCTCTCCGGCGAGGTCTTCGACACCGTGGTCCTCTTCGAGAACTTCCCCCTCGGCGAGAGCGGCCTGGACACCGGCAGCACCGCAGGCGGCCCCCGCGTGGTGCGCGCCGAGGCCCGCGACGCCCGCCACCACCCGCTGAGCATGGCCGTCTTCCCCGGCGACACCCTGAGCCTGCGCCTGGACTACGCGCCGGACCTGTTCACCCGCGACGGCGTCGAACGCGTCGCCGTCGTCTTCGAGCACCTGCTGCGCACCGTCGCCGAACAGCCCGGCCTGCCCCTCGCCCGGATCGACGTGACCGCCCCGGCCGGCCTGGCCGGGCCCGGCACCCCCGGTGAACTCGGCGGGCTCCTCGGTACCTGGGACCCCTCGATCGCCGAGGAGAGCCTCGGCGTCGTGGAGCGCGTGCGCGCGGTGGCCGCCCGCGTCCCCGGCGAGATCGCCGTCACGGACGCCGCGGGATCCGTCACCTACCGGGAACTGGTCGAGGCGGCCGGCGGACTGTCCGCCGGACTCACCGCGGCCGGGGCGAGCACCGGCTCGCTGGTCGCGATGCTGGCCGATCCCGGGGTGCCGTTCGTGGCGGGTGTGCTGGGTGTGCTGGGTGCGGGTGGCGCGTATCTGCCGCTGGATCCGGCTGCTCCGGCGGCTCGTAACGCCGCTCTTCTCGCGGACAGCGGTGCCCGCTTCCTCCTCGTCGGCGCCGGGCACGAGGCCCGGGCCGAGGAGCTCGCCACCGCCCGGATCACCGCCCTCGCACTGGAGGACGGACTCACCGCACGCGCCCTGCCCGACTGCCTCGGGGGTGGGTTGGATCTGGCGTATGTGATGTTCACGTCGGGTTCGACCGGTCGCCCGAAGGGGGCGATGGTGCAGCGCTCGGGAATGGTCAACCACCTGTGGGCGAAGGTGGGGGATCTGGATCTGGTGGCGGGGGAGTCGGTGGTGGCGAATGCGCCGCTGACCTTCGATGTGTCGGTGTGGCAGATGCTGGCCCCGCTGCTGGTGGGCGGCCGGGTGCGGGTGTCGGGGGTGGAGCTGGCCGCCGATCCTTCGGGTCTGTTCGCCGTCGTGCGTGATGAGCGTGTGGCGGTGCTTGAGGTGGTGCCGTCGCTGCTGCGGGCGGCGCTGGATGCGTGGGATGTGGAGGGCGGGGCTCCCGAACTCCCGTCGCTGCGGTGGCTGATGGTGACCGGCGAGGCGCTGCCCGCCGATCTGTGCGAGCGCTGGCACGCCCGCTACCCGAGCATCCCTTTGATGAACGCGTACGGGCCGACGGAGTGCTCGGACGACGTCACCCACGCGGTGATCAGCGCCGGGGAGCCCCTGGACGGCCGCGTTCCCATCGGCGGTGCGGTGCGCAACACCCGGCTGTACGTCCTCGGCGACGAGCTGCAGCCGGTGCCGGTCGGTGTGCCGGGTGAGCTGTACGTCGGTGGGGCCGGTGTCGGCCGCGGCTATCTCGACGACCCGGCCAGGACGGCGGGGACGTTCATGGCCGACCCGTTCGCCGGCGCGGGAACGCGGATGTACCGGACCGGTGACCGCGTGGTCCAACGCCCCGACGGGCAGCTGGAGTTCATCGAGCGGCGCGACCACCAGGTCAAGATCCGCGGCCGCAGGGTAGAGCTCGGCGAGATCGAGGCCGTCATCCGTACCCTCGACGCCATCGCCGACGCGGCCGTCGCCGTCGTCCCCGACGCCTCCGGCAACCCTCGCCTTGTCGGCTACCTCACCGGTACGGGCACCGCGGCACCCGACCCCGACCGTGTGCACCAGGACCTGTCCCGGCTGCTGCCGGCGTACATGATCCCCGCGTCCTGGCTGGTCCTGGACGCGATGCCGCTCACCCCGAACGGCAAGCTCGACCGCAAGGCACTGCCCCGCCCCGACCACACGGACGAGACGCAGAAGCGCGGCCCGCGTGACGAACGCGAGCGCGTCCTGTGCGAGATCCTCGGCGACGTACTCGGCGTCCTGCAGGTCGGCATCGACGAGGACTTCTTCGCGCTCGGCGGCGACAGCATCCGCTCCATCCAGGTCGTCAGCCGCGCCCGCAAGGCCGGACTCGCCCTGACCACCCGCGACGTCTTCACCCACAAGACCGCCGCCGCCCTCGCCCGCGCCGCCGCCGAGCAGGAGCAGAACGGGCCCGGCGCACCCGCCGCGGAGCCGGAGAGCAGCCTGATCACCCTCTCCGACGACGAACTCGCCGATCTGGAACTCGAGTTGAGTGAGGAGCTGTCGTGACCGTGACCAACACCGGGTCGAAGATCAGCGAGGTGCTGCCGCTCTCGCCGCTGCAGCAGGGGCTGCTCTTCCTCTCCTCCTACGATCACGCGGCACCCGACCTCTACACCCTCCAGTTCGACGCGGACATCGAGGTCGCCGACGCGGACGGCGGCACGGAGACCGAGGCCCGCCTGCGCGCCGCCTCCGCCGCCCTGCTGCGCCGGCACCCCAACCTCCGCGCCTGCTTCCGCAACCGGAAGAACGGCGAACCCGTCCAGATCGTCCTCAAGGAGGAAGAGGTCGAGCCGGACTGGCAGGTCCGGGATCTGACCCACCTGCCCGCCGCCGAGCGGGACACCGAGGCCGAGCGGATCGCACGCGAGGACCGGCTGCGCCGCTTCGACCCGGCGCGCCCGCCGCTGATGCGGTTCACCCTGATCCGGCTCGGCGAACGACGCCACCGGCTGCTGTGGTCCGTGCACCACATCCTCATGGACGGCTGGTCCTTCCCGCTCGCCGTACGGGAGTTGATGCTTCTCGGCGACGGGGAGCGCGGCCGCGCCGAGCTGTCCCCGCCCGCGCCCTACCGCGCCTTCCTCACCTGGCTGAAGGGCCGCGACCGTACGGCGGCGCGGACGGCCTGGGCGGAGCTGCTCGACGGCCTGGACGGCCCCGTACGCCTGCTGCCCGCCGCCCGTACCGAGGGCGACGCGCAGCAGCCCGAACTGCCCACCGGCATCGGTGACTTCCTCTCCGCCGAGCGCACCGCCGCCCTCGCGGCCTGGGCGCGAGGCCAGGGCCTGACGCTCAACTCCGTGGTGCAGGGCTGCTGGGCGCTGCTGCTGGGACGGCTCACCGGCCGCGAGGACGTCGTCTTCGGCTCCGTGACCTCCGGCCGGCCCGCCGAGGTGCCCGACGTCGAGTCGATGATCGGGCTGTTCGCCAACACGCTGCCCGTGCGCGCCGACGTCCGCCCCGGCCTGCGCGCGAGCGACCTGTTCCGGGCACTGGCAGGGCAGCAGATCGCGCTGATGCCGTACGAGCATCTGCCGCTCGCCGAGGTGCAGGCAGCCTCCGGAATTCAGGGCGAACTCTTCGACACCGTGCTGGCGTTCCAGAGCTATCCGCTCGACGAGGAGGGCCTGCGACGGGAGTCGGGCGGCGCCGTGAGCGCGGCCCGGGTGCACTCGGCCACGCACTACCCGCTGAGCCTGACCGTGTTCCCCGGCGAGCGCCTTGAACTGCAACTCGCTTACAAAGCCTCTGTGTTGGAGCGGGACGGGGAGGGCGGCCCGGAGCGTGCGCGGCGCATCCTCGACCGCCTCGTCCGCATTCTCGGCGACGTCGCCGACGACCCCGACGTGCTGCTCGCCCGCCTGGGCGCGCCGGACCCCGCCGAGCAGCGGCGCATTCTCACCGAGTGGAGCGGCGCCGCCGCCGGCACCCCGGACGAGACCCGGCGCCGTACGACCATCCCCGCGCTCTTCGCCGAACAGTCCGCCCGCACGCCCGACGCGGTCGCCGTCACCGTGCCCGAGGGGGCCGGCTCCGCCTGTCTGACCTACGGCGAGCTGGAGACCCGCGCCAACCGGCTCGCGCACCTCATCGCCGCTCGCGGCGCCGGACCCGGGACGTTCGTGGCGCTCGCGCTGCCGCGCGGCACGGACCTGATCATCGCCATCCTCGCCGTCCTCAAAGCAGGCGCCGCCTACCTGCCCCTGGAGCCCGGCCACCCCGCCGACCGCCTCGCCCACACCCTGCGCGACGCCCGCCCCGCACTCCTGCTGACCAGCGCCGAAGCCAGGCTGCCCGCACTGCCGGAGGTTCCCGACGTCGAGCGCGTCGACCTCGGCGCCGACACGACACGGGCCGCGCTCGCCGCCTGCCCGGACACCGACCCGGGCACCGGCGCCGCCGCCGACCCCGAACACCCGGCGTACGTCATCTACACCTCCGGATCCACCGGCCGCCCCAAGGGCGTGGTGGTGCCGCACCAGAACGTGGTCCGGCTGCTGGACGCCACCGACCCGTGGTTCGGCTTCGGGCCGGACGACGTGTGGACCCTCTTCCACTCCGTCGCCTTCGACTTCACGGTGTGGGAGCTGTGGGGCGCGCTGCTGCGCGGCGGCCGGCTGGTCGTCGTGCCCTACGACGTCTCCCGCTCGCCCGACGCCTTCCTGGACCTGCTCGCCGAGGAACGCGTCACCGTCCTCAACCAGACGCCGTCCGCCTTCTACCAGCTGATGCGCGCCGACGCCGACCGGCCCCGCGAACTCGCCCTGCGCCGCGTGGTGTTCGGCGGCGAGGCGCTCGACATCGGCCGCCTCACCGACTGGTACGAGCGGCACGGCGACGCCGACGGGCCGCTCCTGGTCAACATGTACGGGATCACCGAGACGACCGTGCACGTCTCCTACCAGGAACTCGACGCGGCCACAGCGGCCGCCGGCGGCGGCAGCGTGATCGGGCGCGGCATCCCCGACCTGCGGGTGTACGTGCTCGACGGCGCCCTGCAGCCCGTCCCGGCGGGCGTGCCCGGCGAGCTGTACGTCGCCGGGCCGGGCCTGGCACGCGGCTACCTGGGACGCCCCGACCTGACCTCGGCACGCTTCGTCGCCTGCCCGTTCGGTCCCGCGGGCGCCCGCATGTACCGCACCGGCGACCTGGGGCAGTGGCGCGCCGACGGCACCCTCGAATACCTCGGGCGCGCCGACGAACAGGTCCAACTGCGCGGGTTCCGCATCGAGTTGGGTGAGATCGCGACCGTCCTCGGGCAGCACCCTCGGGTCGCCGAGGCCGCCGTTCTCGCCCGCGAGGACCGGCCGGGCGACCAGCGCCTGGTCGCGTACGTCGTGACGGCCGATGGACCCGAGGCGGGTGAACTCGCCCCGGAACTGCGGGCGTTCGCCGGTGAGCGGCTGCCCGACTACATGGTCCCGGCCGCCGTCGTCCGGCTGCCCGCGCTGCCGCTGACCGCCAACGGCAAGCTCGACCGCCGCGCGCTGCCCGCCCCCGAGTACGCCACCTCGGCGCGCGCCCCGCGCACCCGTGAGGAAGAGGTGCTCTGCGGCGTCTTCGCCGAGGTCCTCGGCCTCGAACGCGTCGGCGTGGACGACGACTTCTTCGCCCTCGGCGGCCACTCGCTGCTCGCCACCCGCATCGTCAACCGGGTCCGCGCCGAACTCGGCGCCGAACTGCGCCTGCGTGACCTGTTCGAGGCCCCCACCGTCGCGGGACTCGCCACCCGGCTGCCCGCCGCCGAGCCCGGCAGGGCCCCCCTCGTCGCGGGACCGCGCCCGGCCTCCCTTCCGCTGTCGTACGCGCAGCAGCGCCTCTGGTTCGTCGAACGGCTCGGCGCGCCCGGCGGGCTCTACAACATCCCGCTGGCCGTACGGCTGTCCGGCCCCCTGGACAAGCCCGCGCTCGAAGCCGCCCTCCAGGACGTCGTGGCCCGCCACGAGGCCCTGCGGACGGTGTTCCCGGCGCGCGCCCTCTTCGCCGATGACCCCACCGAGACCACCGGCGCCGGGGCCTCCCCCGCTTCCGGCGCCGGTTTCGACGGCGGCGTCGGCCCGGCCGAGCAGCGGGTGCTCGCGCCGGCCGAC
>NZ_JBEXDZ010000172.1:0-19765 GCF_040606085.1 Streptomyces sp. NPDC005485
GCCCTCTGGGGGCGCCCACACCCGCCCCCCGCGAACGGTGTGGGGGGGCCCCGGGGGCCCCCACCCTTCTCGCCTGCTGGCTGCGGTCTCAGAGGTACGCGCTCAACGGCGCGAGTCGCCGAACAGGATGCGGTAGGCGATCAGCAGCACGAGCGAGCCGCCGATCGCGGATGCCCAGGTGGCGCCGTCGTAGAAGTGCTTGCTGACCGGGTGGTCCAGCCAGCGGGCGGATATCCAGCCCCCGATGAAGGCGCCCGCGACGCCGATGAGGGTCGTCCCTATGAAGCCACCCGGGTCGCGCCCCGGCAGCAGGAACTTGGCGATGGCTCCGGCCAACAGCCCCAGAATGATCCAGCTGATGATGCCCATGCCGTGAACCTGCCTCTCCGCGCTGTGCCCGTGCTGTGCTCATGCTCCGGCCCGGCTGTGTTCATGCGCTCTTACCGCTGGTTGTGCCGGTGTTGTTGTCTCGTCGCCGGGGAGGACGCCTCTGCGACGGCGTCCGGTTGCACTGATCAGTAGGGTGCGGTTCATGACACAGGCCGGTGCGGAGTTGCGGCGGACGCTCGGGGTCGGGGACGCGGTTGTCATCGGTCTCGGGTCGATGGTGGGTGCCGGAATCTTCGCAGCCCTGGGACCCGCGGCGCGGGCAGCCGGGTCGGCGCTGTTCCTGAGCCTCGCCGTCGCCGCCGTGGTCGCCTACTGCAATGCCATGTCCTCGGCGCGGCTGGCCGCGATGTACCCCGCCTCGGGTGGCACCTACGTCTACGGGCGCGAGCGGCTCGGCGACTTCTGGGGCTACCTGGCAGGCTGGTCGTTCGTCGTCGGGAAGACCGCTTCCTGTGCGGCCATGGCGCTCACCGTGGGGGCGTACGTCTGGCCGGGGCAGGCGCACGCGGTGGCGGTCGGGGCCGTGGTGGCACTGACCGCGGTGAACTACGGCGGCGTCCAGAAGTCGGCTTGGCTGACGCGGGCGATCGTGGCGTCGGTTCTCGCGGTCCTCGCTTCCGTGGTGATCGTGTGTCTCGGCTCCGGCGCCGCCGATGCGAGCAGGTTGGACGTCGGGCTCTCGGGCGGCGCGAGCGGGGTGCTTCAGGCAGCCGGTCTGCTGTTCTTCGCGTTCGCCGGGTACGCGCGGATCGCGACCCTCGGTGAGGAGGTACGGGATCCGGCGCACACCATTCCCCGCGCGATCCCCTTGGCCTTGGGCATCGCGCTTGTGGTGTACGCGGGTGTGGCGGTGGCCGTCCTTTCCGTGCTGGGGTCGGGTGGGCTCGGGCACGCGGCCGCCCCGTTGGCCGACGCGGTGCGGGCAGCAGATGCGCCTGGGCTCGTGCCGGTGGTGCGGGTGGGTGCTTCCATGGCTGCGCTCGGCTCGCTCCTCGCTCTGATCCTGGGTGTCTCGCGCACGACGCTGGCCATGGCCCGGGACCGTCATCTGCTGGGCGCCCTGGCCGCCGTGCATCCGCGGTTCAAAGTGCCGCACCGGGCAGAGCTGGCCGTGGGCGCGGTGGTCGCCGTGCTGGCCGCGACGGTGGATGTGCGGGGCGCGATCGGCTTCTCCTCCTTCGGTGTGCTGGCGTACTACGCAGTGGCCAACGCGTCCGCATGGACGCTGAGTTCGACGTGGGTGTCGCGGGTCGTGCCGGTCGTGGGGCTCATCGGTTGCGTGGTCCTGGCGTTCGCGCTGCCCGGCGTGTCGGTGGTCGTGGGCGCGGCTGCGCTGACGGTGGGGGCGGCGGCGTACGGCGTACGGAAGTGGGCGTCCGGGCGGTAGGCGTCCGGGCGGTAGGCGTCCGGGCGGTAGGCGTCCGGGGCGGGACGGATGTCGGGGCCAGAGGCCCGGACATCCGCCAGCGCAGCGGCAGCGGCAGCTAGAGCGTCGGTGCCGCTGCCGTGCGTATCCGGAAGTCGGGCCAGGGGGCCATGTCCGTCTCGTCGTTGGACTCCTCGTACCAGCCCGTGCCGTCGAGCCAGGTGTGCAGCCAGTCCGCGAGGGCCGGGGCGTCCACATACCAGGCGTTGTCGGCCTCGGCGGCGTTCGGCTCGAAGAGCAGGACTGTGGCCTTCGGGCTGCGGCAGTCCACGCACGCGTACATGCCGCAGCCCCAGTGGGATATCGGCAGGACGCCCTCCGGCCAGGGCCAGTCGGGGTCCTTGCGGCCGCTCTTGCGGTTGGCGAGGTACTGCGGGACCGCGGCGGGCTCGCCCGACGGGTGGCTGTCGAGCAAGGGCAGCAGGCCGTACTCCGGGCCGAATCCGCCGTCCCCTATACGCAGGTACAGCGAGGCGAGCAGCGGCGGCAGGGCGAACCCGAGGATGGCCTCGGCGCGGGCGAGCGCGGTGGCCTCCACGGGCTCGGGCAGTGAAGGCCAGCCCCACGGGCGGGTGTTGCGGGCCTCGACTGTCACCCTGTCCAGCAACTGCTCGATCTCGGTCATGGATTCATGATGCAGCGCGGCACTGACAATCGGGCAGCCTGTGGATAACCCTGTGCCGCCAAGGCGTACGTCGTGTGCCGCGCCCCGGCCGCCGCGCTAGCGGCCGGCGAACGGCTGGTCCGTGCGGACGATTTCGCGGCCGAGGGGCAGCAGCGAGACCGGGATCAGCTTGAAGTTGGCGATGCCGAACGGGATGCCGATGATCGTGATGCACAGGAGGAATCCGGTGACGATGTGGGCGATGGCCAGCCACCAGCCCGCGAGGATCAGCCACAGCACGTTGCCGATGCAGGAGGGGGCGCCGGCGTCACGGCGCTCGACCGTCGTATAGCCGAAGGGCCACAGGGCGTAGACCCCGATGCGGAACGCGGCGATGCCGAACGGGATGCCGATGATCGTGATGCACAGCAGTACACCCGCGGCCAGGTATCCGAGGAACAGCCAGAAGCCGCTCAGGACGAGCCAAATGACGTTCAGGATGGTTTTCACTGAGGGCGACCTGCCATTTTCTCGAGCCGGGCGATGCGCTCCGCCATCGGCGGGTGCGTGGAGAACATCTTCGACACTCCCTGTCCCGGGCGGAAGGGGTTCGCGATCATCATGTGGCTCGCGGTCTCGATGCGGGGCTCGGGGGGCAGCGGCAATTGCTTGGTGCCCGCGTCGAGTTTGCGCAGCGCGCTCGCCAGGGCGAGGGGGTCGCCGGTGAGTTGCGCGCCGGACGCATCCGCCTCGTACTCCCTGGAACGGCTGATGGCGAGTTGGATCAGGGATGCGGCGAGCGGTCCCAGAATCATGATCATGAGCATGCCCAGGATGCCGGGGCCGTCGTCGTCGTTCGAGCGGCCGATCGGGATCAGCCAGGCGAAGTTGACCAGGAACATGATCACGGAGGCGAGCGCGCCGGCGACCGACGAGATCAGGATGTCGCGGTTGTAGACGTGGCTGAGTTCGTGGCCGATCACACCGCGCAGCTCGCGCTCGTCCAGGATGCGCAGGATGCCTTCGGTGCAGCACACCGCCGCGTTACGAGGGTTGCGGCCGGTCGCGAACGCGTTCGGCGCCTCCGTCGGTGAGATGTACAGGCGCGGCATCGGTTGGCGGGCCTGTGTGGAGAGCTCACGGACCATCCGGTAGAGGGCCGGGGCCTCGAACTCGCTCACGGGGCGCGCGCGCATCGCGCGTAGAGCCACTTTGTCGCTGTTCCAGTACGCGTACGCGTTGGTGCCGATCGCTACGAAGAGTGCGACGACGAGTCCGGTACGCCCGAAGAAGCTGCCGATGACGATGATGAGTGCGGACAGTCCCCCGAGGAGTACGGCGGTCCTGAGCCCGTTGTGCCGGCGGTGCACGGTACGCCCTCCAAGTGGTGCGGCAGGGGAACCCTTTGCCTGGTGATGCTCTGCTTCCACTCTTCAGTGGACCCTCCCGTACTGGTCAACGCCAGGCGAGGAGCGCTAGTTCCCTTGTGCGGGCACCTGCGCGCGTGGGCCGTCCGGGTGACGGGGCAGGACGGGCCACGCGCGCGTGGAGGGTGTTTTGGGCGGGCCGGGTCAGAACAGGCCGGTGTCCGAGAATCGCAGGATCAGCTGGGGCGCCCCGGACAGGGCGACGCCCAGGACCGCGGTCAGCGCGATGGCGGCCGTCAGTGGGGCCGGCACCCGGTGCTTCTCGGGCTCGCCCTCGGGCGCGCGGAACAGCAGGGTCGTCCACTGGAGGTAGTAGAAGAGGGCGATCACGACGTTGACGGCCATGACCACGGCCAGCCAGCCGAGCCCCGCGTCGACAGCGGACGCGAAGACGGTGACCTTGGCGAAGAGACCGATGATGCCCGGCGGCAGCCCGGCGAGGCAGAGCAGGAAGAAGCCGAGGAGCAGGGCGGCCAGGGGGTTCGACGCGTACAGGCCGCGGTAGTCGCTGATGCGGTTCAGCGCCCTCGTACGGCCCACGAGGGCGGCGACCGCGAAGGCGCCGAGGTTCACGGCCGCGTACATCAGGGCGTACGCGACGGTGGAGCCGATGGCCTTCTCGCCGTCCTTGGAATAGGCGGCGGAGGCGATCGGCACCAGCAGGTAGCCGGCCTGACCGACGGAGGACCAGGCGAGCAGCCGTACCGCGCTGTACGCGCGCGTGGTCTGCTGCCGCAGGGCGCCGACGTTGCCGACGGTCATGGTGAGGGCGGCCAGCGCCGCGAGCGCCGGTCCCCAGACGTCCGCGTACGACGGGAACGCGACGACGGTGACGAGGATCAGCCCGGAGAAGCCGACCGCCTTGCCGACGACCGACAGGTAGGCGGCGATCGGCAGAGGCGCCCCTACGTAGGTGTCGGGCACCCAGAAGTGGAAGGGCACTGCGGCCGTCTTGAAGGCGAAGCCGACGAGAGTGAGGACGACGCCCGCCTGGGCGAGGGTGTGGAACTGGCCGTCGACGTGCTGGATCTTGTCCGCGATCTCGGTGAGGTAGAGGGTGCCGGTCGTCGCGTAGACGAAGCTGACGCCCATGAGGCTCACGGCGGTCGCGGTGACGGAGGACAGGAAGAACTTCAGGGCCGCCTCGGAGGACTTCTTGTCGCCGTGCTTGATGCCGACAAGGGCGAAGGCGGGCAGGGAGGCGACTTCCAGGGCGACGATGAGGGTCGCGAGGTCGCGTGAGGCCGGCAGCAGGGCGGCGCCCGCGGCCGAGGAGAGCAGCAGGAACCAGAACTCCCCTTCGGGGAGTTCCTTGTTGGCGTCCTTGAGGGCGGTCACCGACAACAGGGCCGCAAGAAGTGCGCCGCCGAGGACCAGGAACTGGATGACGAGGGTGAAGCGGTCCGCCGTGTAACTGCACGCGCCTGCGTCGCCCGTCAGACAGAAGGTGGCGCGGTCGCCGTCCAGGAGGGGCAGCAGGAGGAGCGCGGACGCGGCGAGGCCCACGACCGACACCCAGCCGAGTACCGCCTTCTTGTCGTCGCCGAGGAAGAGGTCGGCGACGAGCACGACGAGTCCGACGAGCGCGGTGAGAGTGGGCGGCGCGATCGCGAGCCAGTCGACGGACTGGACGAGGGAGCTCATCGGGTGCCTCCTGCGAGGAGCTGCTGCACGGCCGGGTCGGAGAGGCCGAGGAGGGCCTTCGGCCAGAGTCCGGCGACGACGGTGAGGACGACGAGCGGAGTCCAGGCGGCGAACTCGTAGTTCTGGACGTCGGCGAGTTGCGGGCCGTCCGGCTTCGGAGTCGCGCCCATACAGACGCGGCGGACGACGAGGAGCATGTACGCGGCGGTGAGCAGCGTTCCGAAAGCGGCGATCGCCATGAACGTGAGGAACGCGGGGCGGCTGAGGTCTTCGGCGGGCTTGAACGCGCCGAACAGCGCCAGCATCTCGCCCCAGAATCCGGCGAGGCCCGGCAGGCCGAGCGAGGCGACGGCGCCGAAGGCGATGAGGCCGCCGAGGCGCGGGGCCTTGCCGTAGAGGGCGGCGCCGGTCTCCTCGGCGAGGGTGTCGAGGTCGGTGGTGCCGGTCCGGTCCTTCAGCGCGCCGACCAGGAAGAAGAGGAGGCCGGTGATGAGGCCGTGCGCGATGTTGGCGAAGAGCGCGCCGTTCACGCCGGTCGGGGTCATCGTCGAGATGCCGAGCAGCACGAAGCCCATGTGGCCGACGGAGGAGTACGCGATGAGGCGCTTGAGATCACCCTTCGCACCCTGTTTGGCGAGGGCCAGGCAGGCCAGGGATCCGTAGATGATCCCGACGACGGCGAAGGCGGCGAGGTAGGGCGCGAAGGTGTGCAGACCGTCGGGCGCGACCGGCAGCAGAATCCGGACGAAACCGTACGTACCCATCTTCAGCAGCACTCCGGCCAGCAGGACCGAGCCAACGGTCGGCGCGGCCGTGTGCGCGTCCGGCAGCCAGCTGTGCAACGGCCACATCGGCGTCTTGACCGCGAGCCCGATTCCGATCGCCAAAACGGCGATGACCTGCACGGATGTGGTCAGCCCGTGGCCGTTGTCAGTGGCGAGTGCCACCATGTCAAATGTGCCGGACTTGATTCCGATCAGGAGCAGGCCCAGCAGCATGACGACCGAACCGAGCAGCGTGTACAGGATGAACTTCCAGGCAGCGGCCTGGCGTTCCGCACCGCCCCATCGGGCGATGAGGAAGTACATCGGGATGAGCACCATCTCGAACGCGAGGAAGAACAGCAGCAGGTCGAGGACGGCGAAGGTCGCGAGGGTGCCGGACTCAAGGACGAGCAGCAGGGCGACGAAGGCCTTCGGGGTCGGACCCGCGGGCATCTTGAAGTAGCTGTAGAGCGCGCAGAGGAAGGTCAGCAGCGCGGTCAGGACCAGAAGGGGGAGGGAAATGCCGTCGATGCCGAGGTGGATCCGCACGTCGAGTGCGGGGATCCAGCTGATGTCCGTCGTGGCCTGCATCTTCGACGGGTGGTCGTGGTCGAAGCCGAGCGCGAGGACGATCGCGGCGATGAGCACCGCGCCGGTCACGGTCACGCCGTGCCGCAGCACGGCCTGCTCGGGCGACTTCCCCTTCAGCCCGGGCGGGGCCGGCAGAAGAGCGGCGGCGGCCCCGATGAGCGGGCCGACGACGATGAATGCCAGAAGAATCTGCATCACGGACTCGTTGATATCGATCACGCCTGCTCACGCTCCCGTGGCGACGAGGAGGGCGGCGACCACCAGGACGACGGTGCCGGCGAGCAGCGCGCTCACATAGGTCTGCACGTTGCCGGTCTGGGCGCGGCGTACGGCCGCGCCGAGCCAGCGGGGTAGGGCGCCCGCACCGCGTACGTAGGTGTCGACGACCTCGCGGTCGAGGAATCGCACCAGTGCGGCCGCGGCCTGGACCGGGCGGACGAAGAGCGCCGCGTAGACGGCGTCCAGGTGGAAGCCGACGGCAGCGTGGCGGTGCAGCGGGCCGAGCAGCAGTCGGCCCGGGTCGGCCGGGTCGGGCGCGGAGGCCACGTTTCCGTAGGCGGGTGCATGGCTCGCGATGGCTTCGGCCTCGACCAGCCCGGGGTCGCCCTCGGGGTGGGCCGCGACGGCGCCCAGCGGGACGCGGGCCGCCATAGCGGTGGTGTGCCGCCAGGCGCCGTAGGTGACGAGTCCGCCGACGAGGGCGAGCCCGGTGCCGAGCACGGACGTGGTGAGGACCGGCGTGAGGTCGCGGCCGTCGAACCAGTCGGGCAGCGGCCCGTACGCCAGGCCGACGGCGAGCGAGGGGACCGCCAGGACCCACAGTGTCACGGTCATGGTGAGGGGCTGCCTGCCGTGGTCGGGGGCCTCGGGGCCCCGGCCGCGGAAGGCCAGCAGCCAGAGGCGGGTGGCGTAGGCGGCGGTGAGCACGGCAGTGAGCAGGCCGGCGACGAGGACGATCCAGCCCGCGGCGCCGGGGGCGTGCTCGGTGTGGCCGGTGGCGACGTGTTCGGCGGCGCCGAGGACGGCTTCCTTGGAGAAGAAGCCGCTGAACGGCGGCATCGCGGCGAGGGCGAGCAGCGCCACGGTCATCGTCCAGTAGGCGTCGGGGATGCGGGCGCGCAGGTCCTTCATCCGGGACATGGCGGCCAGCGAGTTGGTGCCGGTCGCGTGAATGATCACGCCGGCCGCGAGGAACAGGAGCGCCTTGAAGGCGCCGTGCGACAGGAGGTGGAAGACGGCGGCACCACGGTCGCCGACGGCAAGGGCGCCGGTCATGTAGCCGAGTTGGCCGATCGTCGAGTACGCGAGGACGCGCTTGATGTCGTCCTGGGCGAGCGCGGCGAGTGCCGAGCCGGCCATCGTGACGGCGGCCATGACGGCGAGGACGACCATCGCGGCCGAGGAGGACTGGAAGACGGGGAGGAGCCGGGCGATGAAGTAGACACCGGCGGCGACCATCGTCGCGGCGTGGATCAGGGCGGAGACGGGCGTGGGGCCCGCCATCGCGTCGGGGAGCCAGGTGTGCAGCGGGAACTGCGCCGACTTGCCCGCCACGCCGGCGAGGAGCAGCAGAGCGATCAGCGTCGGGTGGTCGAGTCCGCCGCCGGCGACCGCGCCGAGGACCTTGGTGATGCGGAAGGACCCGGCGTCGGTGGCCAGTGCGAACAGGCCGATGAGGAAGGGGACGTCGCCGAGCTTGGTGACCAGGAAGGCCTTGATCGAGGCGGCGCGGGCCTCGGGGGTCTCCCAGTAGTGGCCGACCAGGAAGTACGAGCAGATGCCCATGATCTCCCAGCCGACCAGGAGCACGATCAGGTCGCCGGAGTAGACGACCAGCAGCATCGCGGAGGTGAAGAGGGAGACGAGAGCGGCGTACGAGGGGTAGCGCGGGTCGTCGCGCAGGTAGCCCGTCGAGTAGATCTGCACGCAGGACGCGACCAGGCCGACCAGGACGGCGACAAGGGCGGCGAAGCCGTCGATGTGCAGAGCCAGTTCGACCGGGACCGAGCCGGTGGGTGTCAGCTCGGTGGCGGCGTTGACCGCCTGCTCGCCGCCCTGGCGTACGGCGACCAGCACGGCGACGACGAGTGCGGTCAGGGTCGGCAGGACGGCGAGGGGGCGGACGAAGCCCGGGGCCGTGCGGCCGAGGAGGAGTCCCGCCACGGAGCCCAGGAAAGGTAGGAGGGGGACGAGGACGGCGAGGGTGGTCGTGGTCACGCGGTGGCCTCAGCCTTCTCGGCCGCGGGTGCGCCACTGTCGTGGCCCTCGGCGGTGTCGCGGAGCTTGTCGATGTCCGAGGTGCCGCGATTGCGGTGGACGGCGAGGACGATCGCCAGGCCGATGCCGATCTCGGCGGCGGCGATGGCGATGGTGAACAGGGTCAGTGCCTGACCGGAGTGCAGGGTGTCGCGGGCGGTCCTGGAGAGCCAGACGTCGAAGGCGACGAGGTTCAGGTTGACGGCGTTGAGCATCAGTTCGACGGACATCAGGACGAGGATCGCGTTGCGCCGCGCGAGGACTCCGTACAGGCCCGTGCAGAAGAGGAGGGCGGAGAGTACGGCGGGATAGGCGAGGTGCATCAGCGGGGCCCTTCCTTGGCCGGGGACTGCCCGTCGGAGGCGGCCGTACGGCTCGGGGTACCGCGTGCGGCGGAGGGGCCGGCAGCGGAGGGGGTGCCCGGCCCGGAGAGGGTGTTCGGCCCTGTGGGAGTGCCTCGCCCGGAGGCGGGGCGGGCGGTGGTGCCGGCCGCGTCCGCCTTCGCCTTGCGGGAGAGGACGATCGCGCCGACAAGGGCGGCGAGGAGGAGGACAGAGAGCGCTTCGAAGGGAAGCACCCAGTTCTGGAAGAGGCTTGCGCCGGTCACGGCTGTGGAACCGGCGGCGGCGCCGTCCAGGTCGACCCAGGTCGTCCGGAAGGCGTCGACAACGACCCAGATCAGGGCGCCGGCCGCGGCGACGGCCACGGTCAGGGCGGCCCAGCGGTTGCCGGAGTCGGCGTCCGGGGAGCGGCCGATGGGGGCCCTGGTGAGCATCAGACCGAACAGGAGGAGAACGACGACGGAGCCGACGTAGATGAGGACCTGCACCCAGGCGATGAACTCGGCCGTGAGGAGGAGGTATTCGACGGCGATACCGCCGAGCGCCACCACGAGCCACAGGGCGGCGTGCACCAGTTGCTTGGTGGTGACGGTGACGATCGCGGCGCCGAAGGTGACCAGGCCGACGAGGAGGAAGGCGATCTCGACGCCGGTCGGGGAGAGGAAGCCGTGGCCCTCGGCGGCGGTGGTGGTCGCGGCCCGCGCCGCGGCGGCCGTTCCTGCTGCGGCCGTTGCTGCGGCGAGACTCACGACTCACCCTCCTGCGGATCGGCGGGCGGGGCGGGCGGTCCGGTGGTGGTGGGGGTTTCGGCGGTGTCGGCCGTATCGGCGGCCGGAGGTTCGGGCGCGCCCACAGCCGGAGGCTCGGTCGTGCCGGCGCCTGCGCCTGCGCCTGCACCGGTACCTGTGCTCATGCCGGTGTCCTCGGCTGAGGTCTCGGCCTGGGCGGGAGTCTGCGGCTCTGCCTGGGCGGGAGTCTGCGGCTCTGCCTGGGCGGGAGCCTGCGGCTCTGCCTTGGCGGGAGCCTGGGCGGGAGTCTGCGGCTCTGCCTGGGCGGGAGCCTGGGCGGGAGCCTGGGCGGGAGTCTGGGCGGGAGTCTGGGCGGGAGTCTGGGCGGGAGTCTGCGGCTCTGCCTGGGCGGGAGTCTGCGGCTCTGCCTTGGCGGGAGCCTGGGCGGGAGTCTGCGGCTCTGCCTGGGCGGGAGCCTGGGCGGGAGCCTGGGCGGGAGCCTGGGCGGGAGTCTGGGCGGGAGTCTGGGCGGGAGTCTGCGGCTCTGCCTGGGCGGGAGTCTGCGGCTCTGCCTTGGCGGGGGTCCGGGTGGGGGTCGGAGACTCGGGCTCGGTGGCTGTTGCCTGTTCTGCGGCGAGTTTGTCGGCGGCTTTGCGGGCGGCGGTGAATTCCTTGGGTTCCTCGGCGCCGGGGTCGAGGGCGGGTGGGGCCGGGACCGTCCACATCCACTCGCGGAGCTTGTCGCGCTCATGGGTGAGTTCGTGGATGTCGGTCTCCGCGTACTCGAACTCGGGGGACCAGAAGAGGGCGTCGAAAGGGCAGACCTCGATGCAGATACCGCAGTACATGCAGAGGGAGAAGTCGATGGCGAAGCGGTCGAGGACGTTGCGGCTGCGCTCGCGTCCGCCGGGGGCGGCGGGCGGGACCGTCTCCTTGTGGGAGTCGATGTAGATGCACCAGTCGGGGCACTCGCGGGCGCACAGCATGCAGACCGTGCAGTTCTCCTCGAAGAGGCCGATGACGCCGCGCGAACGGGGCGGGAGGTCGGGCTGGGCGTCCGGGTACTGCGCGGTGTGCGAGCGCTTCGTCATCGTGCGGAGAGTGACGGCCAGGCCCTTGGCGAGGCCACTGCCGGGGATCGGAGCCATGGTTACGAGATCACCACCTTCACGACGCCGGTGAGGGCGATCTGGGCGAGAGCGAGCGGGACGAGGAGGGTCCAGGAGAGTTTCTGGAGCTGGTCCTCGCGAAGACGGGGGTAGGTGACGCGCAGCCAGATCACGACGAAAGCCAGGACCGCGGTTTTCAGGAGGGTCCAGACCCAGCCGAGGCCGTCGGCGCCTCCCGGGCCGTGCCAGCCGCCCAGGAAGAGGACGGTGGTCAGACCGCACAGGACGACGATTCCGGCGTACTCGGCGAGGAGGAAGAGAGCGAAACGCAGGCCGGTGTACTCGGTGTACGCGCCGAAGATGATCTCCGAGTCGGCGACCGGCATGTCGAAGGGCGGCCGCTGGAGCTCGGCCAGTCCCGCGACGAAGAAGACGATCGCGCCGACGATCTGCCACGGCAGCCACCACCACTCGAAGGCGTCGACGATGCCGGGGAGGGAGACGGTGCCGGCCGCCATCGCCACGGAGGCGGCGGTGAGCAGCATGGGCAGTTCGTAGGCGAGGAGCTGGGCTGCCGTACGGAGGCCGCCGAGGAGGGAGAACTTGTTGGCGGAGGCCCAGCCGGCCATGAGTGAGCCGAGGACTCCGACGCCCATGACGGCGAGCACGAAGAAGATGCCCGCGTCGACGACCTCGCCGACAGCTCCCTCGCCGGGGCCGATCGGGATGGCGAGGAGGACCAGGAGGTACGGGAGGAGGGCCACGGCGGGGGCGAGTTGGAAGATACGGCGGTCCGCGCCCGCGGGGACGATGTCTTCCTTCTGCGCGAACTTCACGCCGTCCGCGACCAGTTGGGCCCAGCCGTGGAAGCCACCCGCGTACATCGGGCCCAGGCGGCCCTGCATGTGGGCCATCACCTTGTGCTCGGTCTGCCCCACGATCAAGGGGAACGTCAGGAACACGACGAAGACGACGAGGAGTCGCAGGGCGACGTCGAGAGCGTCGTTCACTGCGCGCCTCCTGCGGGGTTCGGCGGATCTGACGGGTCCGGCGGGTCCACCGAGCTTGTCTGGTCCTCCGAGTCCACCGGGCTTGCCTGGTCCGGCGGGTCCACCGGGCTTGCCTGGTCCTCCGAGTCCACCGGGCTTGCCTGGTCCGGCGGGTTCACCGGGCTTGCCTGGTCCGGCGGGTCGGCGGAGGCGGGGTCCTGGCTCTCGTCGGACTGCGGGACGGATTCCGGCGCGGCCTCCGTTGCCGGAGTCGCGGACCCCGAGGTGGCATCGGTCGTCGGAGCCGCTTCAGTCCCCGAGGTGGTGTCGGTCGCCGGCGTGGCCTTGGGGTCGCGGTCCTGGCCCGGCTCTTCGAACGCGGGGCGGGCGTGGTGCCACGGGGCGTCCGTGCCGCGCGGCGTGTCGGGACCGCTCGGTGACGGTGCGGCAGGCGGCTTGGGCTCGTTGCCGGCCGGGGCCGCGGAAGGCGTCGGTGCGGCGGCGGTTTCCGCGCGTTGGGTCGCCGAGCCCTGGCTCGCGCTGCGTGCGCGGCGGGCCGGTGCCGGGGTGTCCGCAGAGGCGGGGGGAGCCGCCTGGCCGACCGAACCCTCGGCTGCCGCCTGGCCGACCGGACCCTCGGCTGCCGCCTGGCCGACCGAACCCTCGGCTGCCGTGCGGGCTCGGCGTGCCGGGCGGTCGCCTGCCGCGCGGGCGGCGCCGCGGGCCGGGCGGGAGGGGGCGGGCGGGAGTTGGCCCTTGAGGGGGCCCCACTCGTTGGGGTCGGGGACGCCCGGGGGGAGCATCTGGCGGCGCTTGGGTCCGCCGTGCTCGGACTCGCCGGGTTCCTTCGCGCCGGGCCAGGCCTTGGCCACGCGGGCGGCGAGGACGAAGTCCTTGCGGAGGGGGTGGCCCTCGAAGTTTTCGGGCAGCAGGAGGTGGTCCAGTGCCGGGTGGCCCTCGAAGGAGACGCCGAACATTTCGTGGGTCTCACGTTCGTGCCAGGCGGCGCCGGCGTAGACGGAGATCGCGGACGGCAGGACCGCCGCCTCGTGCGGAACCGTCGTCCGTACGAGAAGCCTGCGCACCGGGGACAGCGCCACCACGTGGGCGGAGACGCGGAAGCCGGTGCCGGGTTCGTCGACGGCGCTCAGCCAGTCGAAGTACGTGCACGACAGGGTGGTGCGGGCCATCTCCAGGGCGGTGATCCAGGCCGTCGGCGGTACGTCGACCGTGAGGACGTCGTACGACTCCTCGGCCGTGGCCTCCGGGCCGAAGAGTTCCTCGACGGGAGCGGGCAGCCAGCCGACGGTCATCGGCCCTCCCCCGCGACCGGACCCGACACCGGACCCGACGCCGGACCCTCAGCCGGTGGCCCGGCCGGCGGCTGCACCAGCCCGCTCTGCAGTGCGGCCGTCGACGGGCGTGTGACGCCGTACCGCTCCCCCAGTGATTCCCGAGCGATCTTCTCCTGGAGCTTGAGGATGCCTTGGAGGAGGGCTTCCGGACGCGGGGGGCAGCCGGGGACGTAGACGTCGACGGGGATGATCTGGTCGACGCCCTTGGTGACGGAGTACGAGTCCCAGTAGGGGCCGCCGCAGTTGGAGCAGGCGCCGAACGAGATGACGTACTTCGGCTCGGGCATCTGCTCGTACAACCGCTTCACGGCGGGCGCCATCTTGTCCGTCACCGTCCCCGACACCACCATCAGGTCGGCCTGGCGCGGACCCGGTGCGAAGGGGATCACGCCGAGGCGGATGAAGTCGTGGCGGGCCATCGACGCGGCGATGAACTCGATCGCGCAGCAGGCGAGGCCGAAGTTGAAGACCCAGAGCGAGTAGCGGCGGCCCCAGTTGAGGACGACCTTCATGGGCTCCGGGGCGAGGCGCGAGAGGGCGCCGAGCCGCTTCGGCTCCGGGAGGAGAACGGGCTCCGGCGCATGTGCTTCCGGCGTCACGCCCATGTGAGGACGCCCTTCTTGTATGCGTACAGCAGGCCGACGGCGAGGAAGCCGAGGAAGAGGAACATCTCCACGAGGGTCGCGGCGCCGTAGCCGGGCGCTGCGAAGACCGTCGCCCAGGGGAAGAGGAAGATCGAGTCGACGGCGAAGATGACGTAGAGGAAGGCGTAGACGTAGTAGCGGACCTGGGTGTGGGCCCAGCCCTCGCCGACGGGGTCGACACCGCACTCGTACGTCAGGAGTTTCTCGGGGGTGGGGACCACCGGCCGCAGCAGACGTCCCGCGCCGAAGGCGACGGCGACGAACAGCACGCCGACGAGGGCGAGCAGTCCGACGACCGAGTAGGACTGGAAATAGTCCGCCGCGACGACGGCTCGGTTCCCGGTTCCCGCGACCATGGTCGGTTCCGGCACGTCCGCCCCTCGCTCCCTGAACGTTGTGTTCGACGATCTGTACGCACCGGAGTCTAGGGCCTGCTAAAGAGACGGTAAGCAGCCCGTCACAGGTTGCCATGCCCGAAGGCGTTCGTCGCCCTGTCCGAACGCGTTCGGGGGTGGGGTGGGGTTTTCCCCAGGGGAACCTGGCGGTCCCCCTCATGGCATTACGGCCCGCGGCCCGGCAGGCTGGCGGACATGACCGAACGCAGCACCACGCACGGGCCGGGGGCGCCCGTCATCGGCCCGCCGGACGAAAGCACCTACCGGGACTCCTACGCAGGCGCCTACGGCGGCACGTCCGACGCAGCCCACAACGGCGCCCACGGCGGCAAGTACGGCGGCGCGTACGGCGGAGCCACCGACGGCACCGCGGACGGAGACCAGCTGCCGCCCGCCCGATTCGCCCTCGGCGGGCAGACGTGGAAGGAGATCGCGCATCTCCTCACGAATCTCCCGCTCGCCATCGTCGGCTTCACGTACGTCGCGGCGATGGTGTTCACCGGTGCGGGGCTCGCGGTGACGGTGGTCGGACTGCCGTTGCTGGCCGGCGGGCTGCGGGGCGTGCGGCAGCTGGGCAAGGCGGAGCGGGCGCGGGCGCGGAAGCTGCTCGGCCTGCGGATCGACGAGCCGAGCCCGCTGCCGGTGCGCCGGACCGGTTTCTTCGGCTGGCTGTGGTCGAGCCTGAAGGACCCGGTGGGCTGGCGGACGGTCCTGTACGAGTTCATACGGCTGCCGTGGGGCATCGCGACGTTCACGATCACGATGGTGTCGTTGTTCGTGCTGTGGCCGGTGCTGCCGTTCCTCGCGCGGGGGCTGACGAACGTGGACCGGGCCCTGGTGCGCGGGCTGCTGTCGCCCTCCGACGAGCTGGAGCGGCGTATCGCCGAGCTGGAGTCGGACCGCGGGGTCGTCGTGGACACGGCCGCGGCCGACCTGCGCCGTATCGAACGCGATCTGCACGACGGGGCGCAGGCCCGGCTGGTCAACCTCGCGATGGGGCTCGGTCTCGCGAAGGAGAAGCTTCTGGAGGGCCAGGCCGACGAGCAGGTCGCGGCCATGGTCGACGAGGCGCACGGCGAGGTGAAGCTCGCCCTGCAGGAGCTGCGTGACCTGGCGCGCGGCATCCACCCGGCGGTTCTCACCGACCGGGGCCTGGACGCGGCGCTGTCGTCGGTCGCCTCCCGGTGCACCGTGCCGGTGAAGGTGACGGCCGACCTCCCGGCCCGCCCGGCGGCGGCCATCGAGGGCATCGCCTACTTCACCGTCTCCGAGCTGCTGCAGAACGTCAGCAAGCACAGCGGGGCGCGATCCGCGTCCGTCGATGTGTGGCGCTCGGACGAGCGGCTGCTGATCCAGGTCCAGGACGACGGGCGCGGCGGCGCCGGCCTGGACGGCGGTACGGGGATGGCGGGGCTCGCGGACCGGCTCGGCGCGGTCGACGGCCTGTTCGTCATCGACTCGCCGGTCGGCGGCCCGACCACCATCACGGCGGAACTGCCGTGGCGGGACCGCCAGGACGGGCCGGAACGCTAGTCACCGGCACCCGCACCACTCCTGCCACCGCCACCACGCCCGCCAGCGGCCCCGGCATCGGCATCGGCATCGGCATCGGCATCGGCATCGGCATCGGCACGACAGTCGTAAAAACGAACGCCCGGCGCGCCACAGAGCCCGCCGGGCGTCCGCGTTCCTCCCGCGCGAGGTCAGGCCGAGATGAGGTAGGGAAAACCCCCGCCCCAAGACGCCGACCCGCTCCATGGCCCGAAAGCACCGCGGCCAGCAGAGTGGAGATACAAGCCGGCGAGCAGACGCGCAGAACAGACGAGTAGAACGGACGACGCCGATGGCCACGGAGTACGGACAGGGGTACGGGTCGCACAGTGGTCCCGGATTCCGCGGGGCGGGCGCCGATGAGCGGCGGCACCGTCTCCCGGCCCCGCTGCGGGCGCCGATCGAGGCCCGCAGCTGGCGTGAGTTCGGCTATGTGATGCTCAGCTTCCCGATCAGCGTCGTCATGTTCACGTTCACCGTCACGATGTTCTCGCTCGGCGCCGGTCTGCTGATCACCTTCGTCGGCGTCCCGGTGCTCGCGGCGACCCTGGCGAGCTGCCGCGGCTTCGGCTCGCTGGAGCGGGCGCGGGCGCGCGCACTGCTCCGCCTGGAGGTGGCCGAGCCGGAGCCGCTGCGCATGAAGGGGCACGGGGCGCTGGCCTGGATGGGGGCCGTGCTGAAGAGCGGCACGTCCTGGCGGCATCTGCTGTACGCGGTGCTGCACTTCCCGTGGGCCGTGTTCTCGTTCGTCGTGGCGCTGAATGTCTGGGCGTACGGCTGGGCCCTGCTGACGTACCCGCTGTGGTTCTGGATCTTCCCGATGTACGGCGGCCAGGGCGGGCTTCAGTTGTACGGCGACGGCACACACTCGATCTACCTCGACAACCCGTTCGAGATCACGGTGACCGCGCTGGTCGGGCTGCTCTTCACGATGGCCACGCCGTGGATCGTGCGGGCGCTGACGACGGTGGACCGGCTGATGGTGCACGGGCTGCTCGGCCCTTCGAAGCTGGCGACGCGTGTGGTGGAGCTGGAGTCGGACCGCGGGGTCGTGGTGGACACGGCCGCGGCCGACCTGCGCCGTATCGAACGCGATCTGCACGACGGGGCGCAGGCCCGGCTGGTCAACCTCGCGATGGGGCTCGGCCTCGCGAAGGAGAAGCTGACGGAGGACCCGCAGGCCGCGGCGCGCATGGTCGACGAGGCGCACGGTGAGGTGAAGACGGCGTTGCAGGAGCTGCGGGATCTGGCGCGCGGCATCCACCCGGCGGTTCTCACCGACCGGGGCCTGGACGCGGCGCTGTCCGCGGTGGCCTCGCGTTGCACGGTGCCGGTGCAGGTCGAGGTGGACCTGCCGTCCCGGCCGGCGCCCGCCATCGAGGGGATCGCCTACTTCACGGTGTCCGAGCTGCTGCAGAACATCAGCAAGCACTCGCGGGCGACCGTCGCCATGGTCGATGTGTGGCGCGTCGAGAACCGGCTGATGATCCAGGTCACCGACAACGGTGTGGGTGGAGCGGACGTCTCGGGCGGGTCCGGGCTGGCGGGGCTCGCCGAGCGGCTCGACGCGGTGGACGGGATTCTGGTGGTGGACTCGCCTGTGGCCGGGCCGACCCGGATCACGGCGGAGCTGCCCTGGCGGGGGTGACGCCTGCCGGGACCTGCCGGGCCTGTCGGGGGACGGGGGGCGGGCCCTACGGGGTTTCGCCCCCTCCGCCCATACCCGTCCCGTTGTCCTGGGGCTGCGCCCCCTTCCCCCTGCCATCCCGCTTCGCGCTCGTCCTCGAACGCCGAACGCCGAACGCCGAACGGGCTGAAATGCCCCAACCACTCCCGGCTATTCCCGTTGCTCGGGAGCGGTCCGGTCCCGATGCTGGAATGCTGGGGGCTGTCGTATGAGCGGGGACTGGACCGGCGGAAGCCGGGAGCGGACCCCGGCGGGCCGGGAGGTACCGGTGCGGGCCGGGGACGGGCTGTGGGGGGCCGAAAATCGTGGAGGACAGGGTGCGGGTGGTCATCGCCGAGGATTCAGTGCTGCTCAGGGAGGGCCTGACCCGGTTGCTGACCGACCGTGGGCACGACGTGGTGGCGGGTGTCGGGGACGGTGACGCGCTGATCAAGACCATCACCGAGCTGGCGACGCAGAACGAGCTGCCTGACGTCGTCGTCGCCGATGTGCGGATGCCGCCGACACACACCGACGAGGGGGTCAGGGCCGCGGTGCAGCTGCGCAAGGCGCATCCCGGGCTCGGCGTCCTGGTGCTGTCGCAGTACGTCGAGGAGCAGTACGCCACCGAACTGCTCGCGGGTTCGAGTCACGGGGTCGGCTATCTGCTCAAGGACCGGGTAGCCGAGGTACGTGAGTTCGTCGACGCGGTGGTGCGGGTGGCCCAGGGAGGCACAGCGCTGGACCCCGAAGTGGTGGCGCAGCTGCTCGGCCGCAGCCGCAAGCAGGACGTGCTCGCGGGACTCACCCCGCGTGAGCGAGAAGTCCTGGGACTGATGGCCGAGGGGCGCACGAACTCGGCCGTCGCCCGTCAGCTGGTGGTGAGCGACGGCGCGGTGGAGAAGCACGTCAGCAACATCTTCCTGAAGCTCGGTCTGTCCCCAAGTGACGGGGACCACCGGCGTGTTCTGGCCGTGCTCACCTATCTGAACTCCTGACTACCTGACACTGTGTCAGCTGCTAGGTGAAGCCGGAATCGCCGCGTGTGAAACCGGACCAGTGCCCGAACCAATGTGCGTGAAGCAAGAACCAGTGGGTGAGCGGGGAGCGTCTACCAGGAAAGCGCCGGGGGGCGAGCAAATCATGGCAAATCAGGGCGCGTGGTCGTCTCAAATGGGTGTCCATCATGCGAATGGCCACAGGAAGGCGACCCTTACCGACGTAGGGTTGATATTGGGAAGGCCGGCGGGACGGCCACTCCCGAAAAGCCGCCTCGAGGGAGGTCCAGTTCAGTGACGAGCCAGGTCAGTAGCCCAGCGGAGCAGGCCGACGAAGCCGTCGTAGGAGAACAGCGCAAACCGGTGGGGGCGAAGGATGTCCGCCGGCTGGACCGGGTGATCATTCGGTTCGCGGGGGACTCGGGTGACGGTATGCAGCTGACGGGGGACCGGTTCACCTCGGAGACGGCGTCGTTCGGTAATGATCTGTCCACGTTGCCGAACTTCCCCGCCGAGATCCGGGCGCCTGCAGGCACTCTGCCGGGCGTTTCGTCGTTCCAGCTGCATTTCGCCGACCACGACATCCTGACCCCCGGCGATGCGCCGAATGTGCTGGTGGCGATGAACCCGGCCGCGTTGAAGGCGAACGTGGGCGATCTGCCGCGCGGCGCGGAGATCATCGTCAACACGGACGAGTTCACCAAGCGGGCGATGGCGAAGGTCGGTTATGCGGCCTCCCCGTTGGAGGACGGTTCGCTGGATGGCTATCAGGTGCATCCGGTGCCGCTGACCACAATGACCGTTCAGGCGCTGAGCGAGTTCGAGCTGTCGCGCAAGGAGGCCGAGCGCAGCAAGAACATGTTCGCGCTGGGGCTGTTGTCGTGGAT
>NZ_JBEXDZ010000173.1:0-19608 GCF_040606085.1 Streptomyces sp. NPDC005485
CACCGAAGAGGTCACTGGTTCGAACCCAGTATCGCCCACGTTGTCGATGGCGACCCATGTCCACGGAAAGCGTGGACATGGGTCGCCATCGTCGTTTCTGCGCGGCTTCGCCGCGCGCTGCGGGGGCTCCCGCCACCCGCACCCCCTGCGGCGCGGGGGCGGGGGCTTCTGGGCTGCTGGGCCGGGGAGATCCGGGGCTGAGGTGGGCTGGGGGGTGTGACCGCGAGCGTGTCGCTCCAAGGGGCCCTTGCTCGGCCGTGGCGGCCACAGGGCTGAGGTGGTGCGTGCTCGCGTCGCTCGTGAGTGCCGACAAGTGGCCTGTACGGCCGCTGGCGACGTCTTGCCTGGCCGACGCCTGTGGCTGCGGCTGTGTGCCGGTGACCAGTACGGGCTTATGGCGGCTGTGGGCGGCGCTCGCGGCTGGTGAACGGTGGCGTACGCGCTGTCGCCTGTCGCCGGTAGTGGCCCCCGTGGTGGGCGCACGTGGCATGTGCACTGCGGCCGGGGGGCCGTTGACCGCTAAAGACTGCGGGCGGCTGTGGCTCGCCTGACTGGTGCTTGTGGCCTGTGAACAGAGGTCTCTGTGCTGCTTGCCGTGGCGTGGGTTGTCGTTGGTCGTGGAGCCTGCCTGGTCGCGTGCGTGGCTTGCCGGCGGCGGCTTGTGGACGGTGCGGTCTGTGCGCCGTTGACCTGCCTGGGCTGGCAGCGGCTGTGGCCCTCGTGGCCGGGTCTGGCGGCCTGCGGCGAGGGCCTTGATGCGGCGACCGTCGCACGCGCTGCCCCTGACAGTGGCCTGTGTGGCCCGCGCCGCGGCCCGTGTGGCCCCGCCGCGGCCCGCGGGCGACAACCCACGTTTCGGCGACCATCGCACGCGCGGCCGCCGACATCAGCCCTGTGCCCGGCGCCTGTGCCCAGCCGACGGCAATCCGCGGCTCATGCGACGGCGGCTCGCGGTCTGCGCGGAGCAGCCCGCCTGGCCGGCGCCCACGGCGTCCGGCTGCCGCTGACAGCACTCCGACCGCCGCCAACAGCAGCTCTCCGGAGGTCCGGTGACGTCCCGCCAGGTGACGTGGAAGTCCAGACGATGCCAGCCCGGATGAGGTCCCGTCCAAGAAAGGTCTCTGCATCGCCACGGTGCCATCTGCCCTGGTCGACGCGTTGTGCCCGGTGTCACCGACCCCGCGGACGGCGCTGTCCCCGAAGCCGCGCGAAGTCCCGGACTCCGTATGGCTACATCACGAGGTGGGACACGACTCGCCCGCGCCGCAGTCATCGGAAGCCCTCACGACCGCCGGCCACCGAACGCCCATCGGCTACCACCAACAGCCGGTCGCGACCCGCGCCTTCCCGCCAACGGCAGCTCACGCAAACGCCAACCACAGCCCCGCACCCTCCGCTCGGAGCTCCCGCCCCGCGGTCCCCGCCCTCATCCCCGCACCCTCCGCTCCGAGCTCCCGCCCCGCGGTCCCCGCCCTCATCCCCGTCCAAGCCGCACCCATCACTCTCAGTCCCCGCCCGCCCCCGCCGCCCCCCGTCCCCCCGACTCAGCGCCCCGGAACCAGAGTTGTTTTCGGCCCCTTCGTTTTTCTCCACGACCTGCCGCGAGGCGTTCGACAGGTCGGCCATAGGTGCGGGACCTGCACAGTCGTGCCAACGTGCCGCCGTCACACGCCCGTTCGCGGCGTCGCGGAGCAGGATCGCATCCCATCAATTCCTGTCCGAATCATTGACGAGCCCGGAGGGCCTCCGTACCTTGTGCCAGCAAGCGCTTACTTGAAACGATTCATGACGGCGACCGCAACGTCGCGGGAGGGGCCCGACTATGCAGAAGAACGGGAATGTCGAGAGGCGCACGATCCTCAAGGCGGCCGGTGCGTCGGTGGCCGCGTTGGGGCTGGCCACGACGACGGCCTGTGGTGGGGACGGAGCGGGCTCGGGGGATGGCACGGTTACCATCCGTTACGCCTGGTGGGGCGCGGACGACCGGGCCAAGCGGATCAACCAGACCATCGCGCTCTTCGAGAAGAAGTACCCGAAGATCAAGGTGAAAACGGACTTCCAGCCCTATGGCGACTTCTGGAAGAAGTTCAACACCCAGGCCTCCGGCGGAAATCCGCCGGACGTATTCCAGAATGCCATCGGATTCCTGCGCAAGTACGATGCGAAGAATGTCCTGCTCGATCTCAGTGAGCAGGTCAAGGCGGGCAATCTCTCGATGGACGGATTCCGGGCCGGACTTGAGAAGTTCGGCGAAGTCGACGGGAAACTCCTCGGTGTTCCGGTCGGCTCCAACTCGATGGCCCTGGTGATCGACAAGCCCGTGTACACCAAGGCGGGCGTGACGCCGAAGCAGGGCTGGACCTGGGACGACTTCGACGCGGCGATGAAGAAGATCCGCGACAAGGCGGGCCGCGCCGGCGACAGCGGAATGTACGGCGTCATGTACCTCTACGACCTGTACCTCCGTCAGAACGGCAAGGCGTTCTTCACGGACAAGGGACTCGGTTTCACCGAGGCGGATCTCAAGGACTGGTGGACCAAGGCGAAGAAGGGCCTGGAGTCGGGCATCTACGCCAACGCGAAGAAGGTCGCTCAGGTCAAGCCCAAGTCCGCCGTCTCCGCCGAACTCGCGGCGGGCGAGTTCACCTGGGACAACTTCACCGTGCGCTACACCGCGGAGGGCAAGAGCGAGTACGGCCTCGCCCCGATCCCCACCACGGACGGCAAGCACACGGGCCAGTACCTCGGTTCGCTGATGCTCAGCGCCTCCAGGCGCACCCAGCACCCCAAGGAAGTCGCCCAGTTCATCAGCTTCATGACGCACGACCCCGAAGTCGCCAAGATCATGGGCTACGACCGCGGTGTGCCGGCCACGCAGGCGCAGTACGACGCCTACAAGCCGACCGACGAGATCGGCAAGGGCATCGCCGCCTACGAGGAGTCCCTCGTCAAGGCGGGCGTCCTGGAGACGATCACCCCGCACCCGAACGGCGCCGACATCTGCGAGGCCGCGTTCCTGCGCATCGCCGAGGAACTCGCCCTGGGCACACGGTCGGTGGACGACGCCGTCAAGCAGTTCTTCACCGAGTCGAAGACGGCTCTCGGCACCTGATGGGATCCACCGTGACACACGCCCCTGCGACGGAGGCCCTGGCCAAGGGCTCCGAGCCGCGGCACGGTCCGGTGAACCCCGTGCGCCCCGCCGCCCTCAAGCGGCGGGGCCGCCGGGAGAACCTGGCCGGCTATCTCTTCATGTCCCCCTGGATCGCCGGGTTCCTGCTGCTCACCGCGGGCCCGATGATCGCCTCGCTCTACTTCGCGTTCACCGACTACAACCTGTTCGACGCCCCCAAGTGGATCGGTCTCGACAACTTCTCCGAGATGTTCCACGACCCGCGCTGGCGCCACTCGGTGCAGGTGACGATGTGGTACGTCGTCGTCGGGACGCCCCTCAAACTGATCGCGGCGCTCGGTGTGGCGCTGCTGCTGGCCCAGAAGCGGCGCGGACAGGCCTTCTACCGGGCCGCGTTCTACGCGCCCTCGCTGATCGGAGCGAGCGTCTCCGTCGCCATCGTCTGGAAGGCGATCTTCTCGGACGACGCGATCGTGGACCGTACGCAGAAGGTCTTCGGAGTGCACGCGGGCGGCTGGACAGGCGACCCGAATCTGATCATCTACAGCCTGGTGGCGCTCACGGTCTGGCAGTTCGGCGCCCCCATGGTCATCTTCCTCGCCGGCCTCAAGCAGGTGCCGCGCGAGCTGTACGAGGCCGCCGAGGTCGACGGGGCGGGCAAGCTGCGCCGGTTCTGGAACATCACCCTGCCGATGATCTCGCCGGTGCTTTTCTTCAACGTCCTCCTTGAGACCATCCATTCCTTCCAGATCTTCAGCTCGGCCTACATCGTCGGCGGCGGCGCCGGCAGCAACGCCTGTGGTCCGGCCGACGGTTCGATGGTCTACACCTGCTACCTCTACGTCCAGGGCTTCGAGAACAGCCGGATGGGCCTGGCCTCCGCCATGGCCTGGCTGCTGCTGATCGCGGTCGCGCTGGTGACGGCGGTGCTGTTCTGGTCCCAGAAGCGCTGGGTGCACTATGAGGAGGGCGCCTGATGAGCGCGCAGGTCACAGACGTCAGGCCGGCTCAGGGTCCGTCCGCGAAGGCGGGCAACTTCCGGCGCAGGCTGCCCGGTTCGCTCACCTGGCACCTCGGGTCCCTCGCGATCCTCGCGGTCATCCTCTACCCGGTGATCTGGGTCGTCGGCGGCTCCTTCAAGAAGAGCGAGGACATCGTCGGCAGCCTGGATCTCTTCCCCGGCTCGCCGGTCACCTCGAACTACAAGCGCCTCACCGAGGGCATCGCGGACATCCCGATCTCCACCTTCTTCTACAACTCGCTCTTCCTCGCGGTCGGTTCGGTGATCGGGATCGTCCTGTCCTGCTCGCTGACGGCGTACGCCTTCGCCAAGATCAGGTTCGCGGGCCGGAATCTGCTGTTCACGCTGATGATCGGCACGTTGCTGCTGCCGTACCACGTGCTGCTGATCCCGCAGTACGTGCTGTTCCGCAACATGAACATGATCAACACGTACACCCCGCTCCTGCTGGGCAAGTACCTCGCCACGGAGGCGTTCTTCGTCTTCCTGATGATGCAGTTCATGCGCAACCTGCCGAAGGAACTCGACGAGGCGGCCCGCCTCGACGGCTGCGGACATCTGCGCATCTACTGGTCGATCGTGCTCCCGCTGTGCCGACCGGCCCTGATCACCAGCGCGATCTTCACCTTCATCAACTCCTGGAACGACTTCATGGGCCCGCTGATCTACCTCAACGAGCCCGAAAAGTACACGGTCTCGCTGGGCCTGAAGATGTTCGTCGACCAGGAAGGTGTGGCCGACTACGGCGGCATGATCGCCATGTCGCTCGTCGCGCTGCTGCCGGTGCTCGCCTTCTTCCTGGCGTTCCAGCGGTACCTGATCGACGGCATGGCCACTTCGGGACTGAAGGGCTGAGGCGCGCGATGAGCCAGGCATCCCAGGCATCCGGGATATCGGTCAAGGCGCGCCGTGCGCCGCGGGAATCCGTGTTCGCCGAGAGGTTCGCGCTGTTCGCGGAGTGTCTGCTGACCGGCGTGTGGATCGCGCTCGCCGCGCTGCCGCTGGTCACGTATCCCGCCGCGTTCGCCGCCGGAGCCCGCCATCTGAAGCGGTGTACGGCCCATGAGGGCGGCGGCCTGCGGGAGTTCGTCGCGGACTTCCGGTTGGCCGTGCGCGGCGGCTGGATCGCCGGGCTCGCCGGCTGGGGCGCCGCGCTCGCGGTCGCCGTGGACGTCCAGGCCGTGCGCGCCGGGCTTCCGGGCGGACCGTTCGTCGGTGCCGTCGGCGTCCTCGCGCTGATCGGCCTCGGTGTCGCCGGGCTGCGCGCGGCGGCGTCCTGGGAGCCCGGCGCACGGTGGCGGGCGCTGCTCGCGGACGCCGGACGCCGGACCGTCCTCGACCCCGCCGGATCGTTCCTGCTCATCGGTGGACTGGCCGTCGTGGTCTGCTCCACCTGGTTCGCCCTACCGCTGGCGGTCCCCGTCCTCGGGGCCGTCGCGGCCGCGGCCGTCGCCGTCGAGGAGCGATACCGGCGCCGCTGACGCACCACCCCGCACCGCAAGGTCGGCGCCCCCGGGCGCCGCACCTCTCTCTGTCATGCCCCTGACTTCCCCGCACGGAAAGGAAAGGCTGAGCTCTCATGTCTCCCATTCCCCGCAGGTCCCTTCTCAAGGCAGCTGCCGCCGCCGGAGCCGCCGCCCAGTTCAGCTGGGCGCTGGGGAGCAGCAGCGCCGAGGCTGCCCCGAGAGCCGAGGCCGCCGCCGCGGACCCGGTGACGCTGGACTGGCTGGAGGACGGCGGGCTCGGCGCCGCCCCCGGCTCGACTGTCGGCGTGCCCTGGCCCAAGGGTGCGTACCAGGAGGACCAGACGTTCGCGCTCACGGACGCGGACGGCAAGGCCGTGCCCGTGCAGTCCTGGCCGATCGCTTACTGGCCCGACGGCTCCCTCAAGTGGACGGCGCACGCGGTCAGTTCGGGCTCCGGCAAGCTCACCCTCGCAGCCGGCTCGTCCAGCGCGCCCGAGAAGAAGGTGACCGTCGACAAGAGCGGCGGCACCATCGACATATCGACCGGCGTCATCACGGCGAAGATCGGCAAGAGCGGCACGACGCTGGTGAAGTCCGTCGTACGCGGCTCCACGGAGATCGCCAAGAACGGCCGGCTGGTGCTGATCCGGCAGCCGGAGATCGAGGACGAGGACCAGGGCGCCGAGAAGTTCGAGCGCTTCGAGAGCGCCATCGACAAGGTCACCGTCGAGCAGGACGGACCGGTCCGCGCCGTCGTCCGTATCGACGGCAAGCACCGCAAGGGCGCCCGCAGTTGGCTGCCCTTCTCGATCCGTCTCTATTTCTACGCGGGCGCCGACTCCTTCCGGATGGTGCACACCATCACGTACGACGGCACGCAGGAACCCGGCAGGACCAGCGGCGACTTCATCCGCGGGCTCGGCGTGCGCTTCACCGTGCCGATGCGCGACGCCGCGTACGACCGGCACATCCGCATCGGCGGCGAGGGCACCGGTCTGCTGCGCGAGGCCGTCAAGGGCATCACCGGGCTGCGCCGTGACCCGGGCGCCGCAGTGCAGGCGGCCCAGTTCGCGGGAGAGAAGCTGCCCGACCCGTCCACCTGGGACCAGCGGGTGACGACGCGGCTGCAGTACATCCCCGAGTGGGGCGACTACACGCTCTCCCAGCTCTCCGCCGACGGCTTCGCGCTGCGCAAGCGCACCAAGAAGGGCTACGGCTGGATCGGCGCGGGCGGCGGCGGGCGGGCGTCCGGATTCGGCTACGTCGGCGGTCCGAGCGGTGGATTCTCCTTCGGCCTCAGGGACTTCTGGGAGAAGTACCCCGCCCAGCTCGACATCCGCGACGCCCAGACCGACGAGGCCGAGGTCACCCTCTGGCTCTGGTCGCCCGAGGCGAAGCCCATGGACCTGCGCTTCTACCACGACGGCATGGACCAGGACACCTACGCCGAACAGCTCGAAGGCCTCAACATCACCTACGAGGACTACGAACCCGAGTTCGGCACGCCCTACGGCATCGCCCGCACCTCCGAACTCCTCTTCTGGGCCAACGAGTCGACGCCCGCTCCCGAGAAGCTCGCCGAGCAGGTCCAGGCGGTCCGGACCCTTCCGCAGCTCGCCGCGCCGCCCAAGCACCTCATCAAGGCCAAGGTCTTCGGCGGCCTCTTCTCCGAGCCCGACCGTTCCACCGCCGCCAAGGCGAAGATCGAGGACCACCTCGACTTCCTCTTCACCTACTACAAGGACCAGGTGGAGCAGCGCCGTTGGTACGGCTTCTGGGACTACGGCGACTTCATGCACACGTACGACACCGTGCGCCACCAATGGCGTTACGACGTCGGCGGCTATGCCTGGGACAACTCCGAACTGTCGCCGGACATCTGGCTCTGGATGGCGTATCTGCGCTCGGGCCGCTCGGACATCTTCCGCTTCGCGGAGGCGCTGACCCGGCACACCGGCGAGGTCGACGTCTACCACCTCGGCAAGTGGGCGGGCCTCGGCACCCGGCACGGCGTGCAGCACTTCGCCGACAGTGCCAAGCAGCAGCGCATCGCCAACACCACCTATCGCCGCTACTACTACTTCCTCACCGCCGACGAACGCGTCGGCGACCTCATGCACGCCAACGTCGACTCCGACGAGACGTTCCTCGTCCTCGACCCGCTGCGCAAGGTGCGCACCGACCCCTACACCCCCGACCGGCACGCCCTGTCGATCGGCTTCGGCACGGACTGGAGCGGTCTGGTGTCGGCATGGCTGACCGAGTGGGAACGCAAGGGTCCCAAGTGGGAGAAGGCCAAAGCGCGCGTGCTGTCGACGATGGAGGGCATCGCCGCCCAGCCCAACGGCTTCGTGCAGGGCAGCGGCCTGTACGACCTCGACACCGGCAAGTTCGCCGTCGCGCCCGCGCCCGTCGTCTCGGTCTCGCACCTCTCGGCGGTCTTCGGCCTCAACGAGCTGTGCGCCGAGCTGATCGACCTGGTCGACGTGCCGAAGTTCAAGGACGTCTACCTCGACTACTGCCGCTACTTCAACGCCACCAAGGCAGAACAGGCGGCACGCTACGGCACCAACTTCGGCACCCTGCTGCTGTTCCAGGGCCACTCGCGCCTGGACGCGTACGCCGCCGTGCAGACCGGTGACGCGACGCTCGCCAAGCGCGCGTGGACGAAGTTCTACAGCTCGGACGGCTACATGGAGTCCTCGCCCTGGAAGACCGAGAAGCTGAGCGGCCCCCTCACCCTGGTGCCGGGCAGCGAGGCCGCCTGGGTCAGCTCCAACGACACCGCCCTGTACGGCCTCGCCGCCATCGAGAACCTGGCTCTGCTGGGGGACAAGATGCCGTAGCCGTACGCCGATTGAGGATGCCCTAGCGCATCCTCCCCAGCACCTCCCGCACTCGCCGCGCGTCACGGATCCGCTGCTCGTAGGTGGCACCCAGCGCGAGCAGCACCAGACCGGCGAGTGCGGGAGGCACCCAGCGCGGCAGCGCGTCGACCACCTGGACGATGTACGGGGCGAGTTCGTGCAGCGCGTCCAGGGCGAGCACCACCGAGCCCACGACGAGCGGTGCCTGCAGCCGGTGGCGGGCACCGACGAGCGTGACCGCGAGCGCCGCCCCGCCGAGCAGCAGCGGCCGCAGCCAGTGGGGGTCGCCCCACGCCGCGAGGAGACTCGGCACCAGCGTGAGCGACAGACCCGCGCCGTACGCAGTCCACGACGAGGCCGGGGTGTCCCTGCGGCGCCTGAGCACGCCCACGAGCAGCGCCGGAACGGTCACGGGAAGCGTGTACGCCTCCGGGGAGCCGACGCCCCAGGACGCCAGACGGACCCAGGTGGCCAGCACGAACAGGGCGGCGGCCGCGTATCCGACGGGCCGCCGGTCCGCTCGCACGGCGGTGGCCGCGGCGAGCACACCGAGCAGAGCCAGGACCAGAGCGAGCATCGGGGGATGGGCGACCGTGAGCGCGACGGCGAGGAGCCCGGCAGCGGCTCCCGTCGCCTCGACGGCCACGGTCGTCACCGGATCGCTAAGGCGCGCCGCCGCGAGCGCCGCTGCCGCCGGCACCACCAGCACGAGGAGCGCGGTGTACCGCGGTTCCCAGCCCAGGGACGCGCCCACGGCGCAGGCGAGCGCGGTGGCGGCGACGAGGGAGGCGGACGCGGCGACCGCTCGGAGGTGCGGCGGGCGCGCGGCGGCCGCGAACAGCACGGTCAGCGCCGTGAGGACGCCGAGGGTCGCCCCCTCGGAGGCCAGGGAGAGGAAGGCGAGGCTGACGGAGCCGAGAAGGGCCAGCAGCACTGGAGCCGCCCGCAGCCCGCTCGGCCGGGCGCACGCCAGAACCGCCACCGTGGTGGCGCCCTGGGCCACCAGCCCTGCTGCGTAAGAGAGTTGGAGGACCGCCGGAAGCGCGAGCGCCGTCGCCCAGGCCAGCGTCAGCGCGCAGGTCAGCGCCTGCGGGCGCCACGCCGCGTCGCGGACCGCCACCACCAGGACACCGGCCACCAGCGCGAGGACGACAGGAGCCAAGGTGGCGTGCGGCGGCCAGGGGACATCCATGGCGACCGCGTCGCGGGCGGTCGCCGGGGCGCCGGACCAGATCCGCCCCGCCCGGCTCACCGGGCCCAGCAGGGCGAGGGCGGCCGCGGGCAGCGCCCACACCACCGCGACGGCCTGCACACAGCCGGAGGCCCCGGCCAGCCCCCGCCGCACCTGCTCGCGCAGGCGAGTGCGCACGAGCGCCAACAGCGCGATCCCGCACACCAGATATCCCAAAACCGTCGAGTCGTCGGGCAGTGCCGAGCGCAGTACGCCGCCGAACGCCGCGACCGTGATCAGACCGCCGGCGAGCGCCGTCCCGGTGGCGGCGTTCGGGTGCGGAGCACGCCACGCGGCCACCAGGGCGATCGCGCCGGCGAAGAGGAGGAGCGCCGCCGCACGGGCGGCGGCGCTCGGGCCGGAGGCTGTCCAGGAGAGCCATCCGGCCGCCAGGGTGCCCCAGCCGCCCATGCCGTACGCGCCGACGACGGCGACGATCCGGACGGACCTCAGGGGCGTGCGGAGCGCGACAGCCGTGTCGAACGCGGCCGTCACCAGCAGCGCGGCCGTCATGGTGCGGTCCCCCGCACCGGCCGCGCCCGCCCACAGGAGCAGCGGGAACTGGGCCGTGACCAGGGCGGCGGGCAACGGCAGCCCCAGCGGGAGCCGAGCGGCCGCGCCGGCCTCCCGCTGCCCGCGCGGCCCGTCCAGTGCGAGCCCGTACCCCGCCCACACCACGGCCAGCGTCGCCGAGGCGGCTGCCGCATAGCCGGAGCCGTCCGTCTCCGCGAACGCGACCTGGTGCAGCGCGTAGACGTCCAGCACCGTCAGTACGAGTCCCAGCCCCGCCAGCGCCTCGGCCGTCGAGCGCAGCCCGCGGCGCAGCAGCGGCACGGGCGCGCCGAGCGCGGCCAGTGTCACCGCGCCGAGCACCAGCGCCCGCCCGGCGATGCCCAGGTGTCCCCAGCTGACCACCGTGAACGCGATCGCGGCGACGGTCAGCAGGACGCCGCCGAGGGCCAGGAGCACGTTCTGGACACCGGGCGCGGTGGTCTCGGACCGGCGCGCGGCGGGGGGCGGCGGCGCCCACACCGGCTGCAGGACCCGCAGCAGCCAGGCACGGCGCTCCAGCAACTGGGCCCGGCGGGCATCCAGTTGTCGCAGCTCGGCATCGAGGAGCCGCAACTCCTCGGCCGGGGGCGGGATGTTCATCATGCTTCGCAGTGTGGTCCCGGTCACGTCCCCCGGCATGAGTGCACGTACTCAGGCCGTACTCAGATACGACACAGGAAGTCTCGTACCGATCTACCGGAAAGGGTGCCGGGGACCGGCACACTCGGCGCATGGACTGGAGCCATTACCGCTTCCGCAGCCTCTGGGAGCTGCCCGCCCCTCCCGCCGCCGTCTACCTGGCCCTGGAACAGGCCGAGGACTACCCCCGCTGGTGGCCTCAGGTGCGCGAGGTGCGGCGCATCGACGACCGCAGCGGCGCCATCCGGATCCGCTCGCTGCTCCCGTACGACATGACGTTCACCGCGCGGGAGGTGCGGCGCGACCCCGCGGCAGGCGTCCTGGAGATCGCCATGACCGGTGACATCGACGGCTGGGCGCGCTGGACCGTCACCGCCGACGGGCCGGGCACCCTCGCCCGCTACGAGCAGGAGGTCGACGTGAGCAAGCCGCTGCTGCGGCGCCTCGCGATGCCGGGACGGCCCCTCTTCCTCGCCAACCACGCGCTGATGATGAGGGCCGGACTGCGCGGACTGCGCGCACACCTGCGGGAGACGGGCCAATCGGTTTGAACGAAACCCGCCGGGACCTGTATGGTTCAGTGCGTTCCCGGGCGATTAGCTCAGTGGGAGAGCGCTTCGTTCACACCGAAGAGGTCACTGGTTCGAACCCAGTATCGCCCACCCGGAGAAAGCCGGTCCGTCACAGACGGACCGGTTTTTCTGTGTTCCCGTCCTCGTGCCCTCACGCCGCCGCGGGCAGGTCCGGCCGCAGGGGCCAGGCCGGATCCACCAGCTCCGGAGTGCCGCTGCGCGCGAACCACGCCTGCAGACCGCGCGCCTGCGCCGCGTGCCACACCGCCTGCAGGGTGTGCAGCTCGGCGGGGGAGAGCCGCTCCAGGCGAGCCGAGAAACGGCGCCCCACCGCGCGTACGACCTCCATCGCGGCCAGTGCGTCCGCGCCCGCGTCGTGCGCGCCCTCCAGCACCACCTCGTAGTGCGCGCACAGATCGGTGAGCGTGCGACGGCCCTTGCGGTAGCGGTCCAGATGCTTGTCGAGGACCCGTGGATCGAGCACCCGCAGCGGCGCCGACGCGAGCCAGTGATCGAGCGAGGAGGCGCGGTGGCGGCGCAACTCCCGGTCCAGGATGGTCAGATCGAACGGCGCGTTCATCACCACCAGCGGCCGGCCCGCCGCCGCCTGTTCGCCCAGCGCCCGGGCTATCTCCTCCATCACCGGCGACGGCCAGCGGCCGTTGCACTGCAGATGTTCGTCCGTCAGCCCGTGCACCGCCGTCGCGCCCGCGGGCACCGGCACTCCCGGGTTCACCAGCCACCGGGTCACCCGCGGACGGGAACCCGGGGCGTCCTGGACCACCACGGCGGCCGACACGATCCGATCGGTCTCGACGTCCACGCCGGTGGTCTCCGTGTCGAACGCGGCCAAGGGGCCTTCGTACCAGCACGTCATACCTACACAACTCCTCGTTCACCCACGGCAGCTGACGCACCGTCTTCTGCCCGTTTGGTGATACCCGGGCTGTTTGCGCCGTACGCCGGAAGGAGACAACAGAGGTACGGGTCTTTGCAGTTCAGGGGCTCGTCGAGGCGATTCATCTGTTCCGGAAGGCTTTTGGTCATGGCGATAGCGCAGCCCGAACGGGGCGGGCTGCTGCCCGAGCGCACGGCACCCCACCGCGGCAGCCTCGCCACCACCGCGTGCATGGAGACACTGCAGGTGGGCTATCTGCACGCCGTCGCCGCGGCCGCGGGATGCTCCCTGTCCCAGCCCTTCCCGGACAACGGCATCGACTGGCACGTCAGCCACAGCGCCCCCGGGCACACGGTCGACGACGAAGTCACCATCAAGGTGCAGCTCAAGTGCACGTACCAGATACCGCCGAACCCCCCAGGCCCTGCCTTCTCCTTCACGCTCGACAACGACCACCTGGCGAAGCTCGCCCGAACCCCGGTCTCGGTGCACAAGATCCTGGTCGTGATGCTCGTCCCCAGATCCCAGGACGAGTGGCTGCGCGCCAGTCACGACCGTCTCGACCTGCGGCACTGCTGCTACTGGACCAACCTCGCCGGACACGCCGTCACCGGCCGGCGCAGGACCACCGTGCGGATACCGACCTCGCGCATCTTCGACGACCGGGCGCTCTGCGAGATCATGACGCGGGTCGGGACGGGAGGCAGACCGTGACGCACCGCCCGATCGACGAGACCCTGCGGTCGGTGCGGCCGCATCCGGCCGACACCGACTGGACCCGGCCGCCCGAGCCCGACCGGGTCGACCCCGCCGTCCTCAGCGCGCTGCTGCACCGGCACGGCTGGCAGCGCCGCGGCGGAGCGGCGGGACGGTACGGCCGCTGGACCCCACCCGGGCCCGGTGGCGGCGGTACGAGCCTGCTCGTACCGGAGAACCGGGCCTTCCCCGACAGCGACGACCTGCTCGGCGAGGCCCTCCTCGCGCTCTCCCGCAGCGGGTCACCCTCCGCACGCGACGTACTGCTCGGGCTCGCCGTGCCCAGCGACGAGGTCCGCTGGTGGCGCGACGTGCCGACGGGACCCGTGGGCGCCGCGCCCTGGACGGCCGAGGAGCAGCTGCGCGCCGCCGCCCGCCAGATGCTGCTCGCCGCCGCGCTGGCCACCCGCGCGCACGCCGGGTACTACGGCGCCCGGCACCGTGGGCCCGCCGCCGCGTCCCTGGACACCGTCCTCGTCGGCGCGGAGCACGGCGGACACCGCCTGACCGCATTCGTGCCCGTCACGACCGGGCGGCCCCTCGCCGTACGGCTCTACCAGGCGCTGTACGCCGCCCGCGAGGCCATCGACTACCAGCGCGCCACCGGGGGCATGGACGCCTTCGACGGAGCCGTCGCGGCGGGCGTCAGCCATGAGCTGACCGAGGCGATCGTCGCCCTCGTCCGCGGCACGGAGGGCGCCCGGATCGCCGTCGAGTGGGCGCCCGCGGCCGGGGTCCCCGAGGGCTGCGCCGCCCCCTCCGAGCCCGTCGAGTTCTCGCCCGGCGACCTGCCCGTCCTGCGCGAGGCGGGGGCCCGCTATCTGCGCGCCGAGCCGTCCGTGCCGGTGCGGATCACCGGAACCGTGGTGCGGATGCGCAGGTCCGGGCCGCGCGGCGAGGGCTCCGTACGGCTGCGGGTGCTCGCCGGAGCCGAGGTCCCGCATGTGCGGATGACCCTCGACGAGGAGGCGTACCGCATCGCCGGGCACGCCCATCTGGTCGGGCTGCCGGTCCGGGTGCTCGGGCGTCTGGAGAGCCGGGGCGGCTTCCGCAGGCTCACCGACGCCTCCGGGGTCGTGCCCGTACAGGTCGACGAGGCCGAACGGGACCGGCTCATGAAGTCGCTCCAGGAGAACCTGGACTTCTTCGAGGAGGCGTGCAGCGGGGACTGACGGAACCGTTTCGCGGAGGGGACCCCGGTCTCGGTAGGATCCGTAGCCTATGGCGCGCGCAATGGACTTTGGGCGCGCGTCCCCCTTCAGGCAGGAGAGACCGGTGTCAGACGTCCGTGTGATCATCCAACGCGATTCCGAGCGGGACGAGCGCGTGGTGACGACGGGCACTACGGCCGCCGAGCTCTTCGCCGGTGAGCGCACCATCGTCGCGGCCCGCGTGGGCGGCGAGCTGAAGGACCTCGCGTACGAGGTGCGCGACGGCGAGACCGTCGAGGCCGTGGAGATCTCCTCCGAGGACGGCCTCGACATCCTGCGCCACTCCACCGCGCACGTCATGGCACAGGCCGTGCAGGAGCTGTTCCCCGAGGCCAAGCTGGGCATCGGCCCGCCGGTCAAGGACGGCTTCTACTACGACTTCGACGTGGAGAAGCCGTTCACGCCCGAGGATCTCAAGGCCATCGAGAAGAAGATGCAGGAGATCCAGAAGCGCGGGCAGCGCTTCTCCCGCCGTGTGGTGACCGACGAGGCGGCCCGCGAGGAGCTGGCGTCGGAGCCGTACAAGCTGGAACTCATCGGCATCAAGGGCTCCGCGTCCACCGACGACGGCGCGAATGTCGAGGTGGGCGGCGGCGAGCTGACCATCTACGACAACCTCGACGCCAAGACCGGCGACCTGTGCTGGAAGGACCTCTGCCGCGGTCCCCACCTGCCCACCACCCGCAACATCCCGGCGTTCAAGCTGATGCGCAACGCCGCCGCGTACTGGCGCGGCAGCGAGAAGAACCCCATGCTCCAGCGCATCTACGGCACCGCCTGGCCCTCCAAGGACGAGCTGAAGGCGCACCTCGACTTCCTCGCCGAGGCCGAGAAGCGCGACCACCGCAAGCTGGGCAACGAGCTGGACCTGTTCTCCATCCCGGACCAGATCGGCTCCGGCCTCGCCGTCTTCCACCCCAAGGGCGGCGTCATCCGCCGGGTCATGGAGGACTACTCGCGGCGCCGCCACGAGGAGGAGGGCTACGAGTTCGTCTACACCCCGCACGCGACGAAGGGGAAGCTCTTCGAGACCTCGGGCCACCTGGACTGGTACGCCGACGGCATGTACCCGCCCATGCAGCTCGACGAGGGCGTGGACTACTACCTCAAGCCCATGAACTGCCCGATGCACAACCTGATCTTCGACGCGCGCGGCCGCTCCTACCGTGAACTGCCGCTGCGCCTCTTCGAGTTCGGCACCGTGTACCGGTACGAGAAGTCGGGCGTCGTGCACGGTCTGACCCGCGCCCGCGGCTTCACCCAGGACGACGCGCACATCTACTGCACCCGCGAGCAGATGGCCGACGAGCTCGACAAGACGCTCACCTTCGTCCTGAACCTGCTGCGCGACTACGGCCTCACGGACTTCTACCTGGAGCTGTCCACCAAGGACCCGGAGAAGTTCGTCGGCTCGGACGAGGTCTGGGAGGAGGCCACCGAGACGCTGCGCCAGGTCGCCGAGAAGCAGGGCCTCCCGCTGGTCCCGGACCCGGGCGGCGCCGCCTTCTACGGCCCGAAGATCTCCGTCCAGACCAAGGACGCGATCGGCCGCACCTGGCAGATGTCGACGGTCCAGCTCGACTTCAACCTGCCGGAGCGCTTCGACCTGGAGTACACCGGCCCGGACGGCTCCAAGCAGCGCCCGGTCATGATCCACCGCGCGCTCTTCGGCTCCATCGAGCGCTTCTTCGCCGTGCTCCTTGAGCACTACGCGGGCGCGTTCCCGGCCTGGCTGGCGCCCGTCCAGGCGCTCGGCATCCCGATCGGCGACGCGCACGTGGAGTACCTGCAGAAGTTCGCCGCCGAGGCGAAGAAGAAGGGGCTGCGCGTCGATGTCGACGCCTCCTCGGACCGCATGCAGAAGAAGATCCGCAACGCGCAGAAGCAGAAGGTGCCCTTCATGGTCATCGCGGGCGACGAGGACATGGCCGCCGGCGCGGTCTCCTTCCGCTACCGCGACGGCTCGCAGGAGAACGGCATCCCGCTCGACGAGGCGATCGCCAAGATCGCGAAGGTCGTCGAGGAGCGCGCGCAGGTCTGACGCGTACCCGAGAGGCCCCCGGAAAGCTCAGCTTCCCGGGGGCCTCTCCTCGTCCTCCTGCTCTGAGAACACCTGAAGCAGCCACGCCGAGAACGACCCGGTGACCGCCCCCAGCAACGCCACCCCGCAGGCCATCAGGCCCACCGCGATCACCCGCCCGAGCGGGGTCACCGGGACCACGTCGCCGTACCCGACCGTCGTGAGCGTGGAGCACGTCCACCACAGCGAGTCGCCGAAGGTGTGGATCGACGCACCCGGGGCCCCGCGCTCCTGCTGGTAGACGGCGAGGGCACCGGCGAAGCCGAGCAGGGACACCGACAGCGTCGCGTACACGATCACGCGCGCGTGCAGGGCGAGACGGGGCTGCCCGTGTCGGCGCTGTACGGCCTCGTAGACCCTGACGATGCGCAGCGGGCGCAGGAGGGGCAGCACCAGCACGAGCGTGTCCAGCCAGTGCGTCCGGACGAAGCGGAGCCGCTGTCCGCTCAACCGCCAGTGCACCGCGTAGTCGACGGCGAACACCGCCCAGGCCGCCAGGATCACCGCGAGACAGAGGTCCTGCCGGGCCTCGGAGAGGTCCGTGGCGAGCACCAGGACCGCGTACATGGCCAGGAAGAGCACCGATGCCACGCCGAGGAGCATCCCGGTGCGCTGCTCCCAGGCGACCTTTCGACTGTCGTCGTCCATCGCCCCAGCTTGGCCGCAGGCGCTTTCGCGCAGGCCCCGGCGACACGCCGCGAACGGGCGAAGCCATATGCTGCACCTCATGACGAGTGAGCCGGAGCAGCAGATCGGAGTCGGGACGCAGGACGCGTTCCAGCGCTTGTGGACGCCCCATCGGATGGCGTACATCCAGGGCGAGAACAAGCCCACCGGCCCGGGGGCCGACGACGGCTGCCCCTTCTGCTCGATCCCGGCCAAGTCGGACGAGGACGGGCTCATCGTGAGGCGCGGCGAGCAGGTGTACGCGGTGCTCAACCTCTACCCGTACAACGGCGGCCACCTCATGGTCGTGCCCTACCGCCATGTCGCCGACTACACGGACCTGACGGGCCCCGAGACCGCCGAGCTCGGCGAGCTGACCAAGCAGGCGATGACCGCCCTGCGCGCCGCCTCGGGCGCGCACGGCTTCAACATCGGCATGAACCAGGGCACGGTCGCGGGCGCCGGAATCGCCGCTCACCTGCACCAGCACATCGTCCCCCGCTGGGGCGGCGACACCAACTTCATGCCGGTGGTCGGCCACACCAAGGTTCTTCCCCAACTCCTCGCGGACACCCGCAAGATGCTGGCGGACGCCTGGTCGGCGAGCGCCTGACTCACACCCCGCGCAGTCGCCGGGCAGGCGCTACGCGTCGTACACATCCGCCTTCCGAGGCGCCGCATCCTGCACCATGTTGCTGAGGAACGACGACCGGGTGCCGAACTTCTCGGTGTTCACGCCGTTCTCTTCGAGCACCTTGATCGCCGCCGCGTGCACCACGCGCAGCACGGGTGTCGCGGCGCGCAGCGCGTCGTCGGCCATGAACCGGTGCCGCCACGGCTTGTCCGCCCAGGCGTGCCGCAGGCCGAACGGCTCGGGGAGCACCAGCGTGCCGCCCAGCCAGTTGAGGAACGGCGGGAACCGGCTGAAGGGGGCGCGGGCCGTGAGCCGTACGACCTCGTCGGCGGTGACCAGCGGGAGCGACACCTTGCGGGTCTCCCAGAACTTGATCGACTTGGCGACTTCCTTCGTCGGCGCCTCGGGCTTGGTCGTGAACAGGGAGTGCACGGGCCCCAGCGCATGGCCGGTGACCTCGATGCGCAGCGTCTCGTGCAGCACGGTCACGGTGATCAGCATGGTGATGACCAACTGGCCGTCCCACAGCGTCCATTGGCAGCCCAGGTAGTGCCGGTCGCCGCCGCCGAACTGCTGCTTGTTGCAGATGTCCTGTATCGCGTGCGACCTGACCGTGTAGGCGTCGACATCGGTGCCGACCGGCCGTGACACCGCCTTCGCGTTCTCGCCGATCGGTGTGACGACCCAGTGCTTGATCGAGGGGGCCGGGAAACCGCCGGTGTTGAGCGGTCCGCGCTCCAGCATGCGGAGCTTGTCGTGGATGGAGCGTATGACGTCCCAGCTGCGGAAGGGGTGGATCTCCTTGCCGGCGTCACGCGGCACCAGGTCCTCGGCGAGCTGCCAGCTGCCCCAGCGGGTGCCCATGCCCAGGATGCCCTTGGGGCCCGCGTAGAAGACGGAGTTGGACTGCTGCTCGGCGCTGAGCCGGGCCAGCGCCTGGCGCAGCCGCTCCGCCGCGGACTCGCCGGGACTGCCCGGCACCGCCTCCGGGATCTTGGCGCCGATGCCGCCGCCGGCCAGCAGGCTGTCCCAGCGCTCGCGCAGGTCCTTCGCCGTGCGCTCGCAGATCTGCTTGGCCCACAGCCATCCGACGACGGGCACGACGACCGCCGCGCGCGCATACCAGGCCCAGAAGCCGGTGAACGGCATCTTGAGGAGGAAAAGCACGGCGAGGGCGCCGACGGCGACCAGCAGCGTGGTGGCGAGGGCGGAGGCCCGCTTGTCCTCGCGCTTGGCGATCTGCGTGCGGATCTGGAAGACCATCAGCCAGACGAGGAGCCCGGGCAGGAACAGCAGTCCGCACAGCACCATCACGGCCGACAGCCAGTTGTCGCGCTCCCGGCGGATGTTGTTGGCCGCCAGGCAGTGCTCCACGATGACCTGGGGCTCGGTGCCGAAGGACTGGATGAGCGGCTTGCGGTCTCCGCCCAGCATCCGGTTGCGCACGGCCACCGAGAACGCCTCACCGAGGTTCGGCTTGAACAGCTTCATCCTGCCGGCCTTGACGGCGGAGACGTGCCACTCGCTGTTGGCCTTGAGTATCTCCTCGACCTCGTTGTCCCGGTAGGCCGCGGAGGCCAGGGCGTACGTCGCCGCCGTCTGCCCCGCGGCGCCCGAGAGCGGCACCTGTGCCCCGGGAGAGAAATCGAATCCGTCGTCCGCCACTGCCGCCCCCATCGCCGCCGTACTCGCCCTTGCGGCTTTTCCCGACTTCCGTGCCCCGCACACCTGTTGATCAGGTCGTCATCTTGATCGCGCGCAACTTGATCAGGTCATCAGCGTATCCGCAGCCACCGACATTCGTCGGGGGGGGGGGCGCGGCGCCCCCCCCCCCCCCCGGGGGGGGGGCGGGGCGGCGACAAAAAGCGCGGCCGCGGCGCGG
>NZ_JBEXDZ010000174.1:0-19327 GCF_040606085.1 Streptomyces sp. NPDC005485
ACATGAGCCTCAGCCCCTTACTTCGACAGACGGTCCAGGATCAGCGGGCCGAGGTCGGTGACGTCGCCCGCGCCCATGGTGAGAACGAGAGGCTCCCGGACGGGCTCCTGAGGGGGCTCAGTCCTGGTAGGAGTGCAGCCCCGGAATGGAGAGGTCGCCGCCGAACTGGCCGGCCTGGACGACCTTCACCTTGGTGAAGTAGATCAGCGGGATGTTCAGCGGCGGCGGGCTGTCCGGGCTGAACGTCACCGGGATCAGACCGAGCAGATTGCCGGAGATGCTCTCGGTGTACATGACCGTCTTGCCGTTGCGGATGGTCGACGTCGAACCGGCGGCCGCCTGCACGTGGTACGTCTTGCCCGACTGCTTGTCCTTGACGGTCTGGTGCAGGTCACCGATGTCGGTGCCGTCGGAGATGACGTACTTCAGGACCTTCTTGACGCTGCCGTTGGCCGTCCGCACCTTGACGATGCCCTGGTAGTCCGCGCCCTTGAGGAGCAGCGAACTGGCGTTCAGGTACCAGGGGTCGTCAGGGAGGGTGACGGGGTTGTCGACACCGCCCACGTCGTCCGTGGCCACCGGGCAGTCGTCCGGGTTCGTGGTGGAGCTCGCGGACGGGCTGGGGGTCGCCGACGCGGCGGCGTCCTTGGCCTTCTCGGCCGCGGCCTCAGCGGTGTCCGTGGCCTTCTTCGTGGTGTCCTCGACCGTCTTCTCGGTCTTCTCCGTGGCGCCCTTGACCGTGTCGGTGACCTTGTCGGTCGTGTCCTTGACGGTGTCGGAGGCGCTCGTGGAGGAGCCCGCGGAGTCCGAGGAGTCCTTGGTCGCGGACGCCGACGGGGAGGGCGAGGCGGACGGCGAGGCGGTGCTGCTCGACGAGGAGTCGTCGCCGCCGCCCGTGAAGATGCCGGTGATCGCGTCGCCGATGTCCTTCAGCACGTTGTCGTCGCTCGCGGACGCCGACGGGGTCGCCGTGGAGTCGCTCGACGTCGACGTGGACTTGCCCGCCGTGGCGGAGGGGGTCGGCGTGGGCTCGGCCTTGTCGTCGGAACCTGAATCCGACGAAGAGGTGTCCGTGTCCGACGCGTCCGACGACTTCGACGCGGACGGGCTCGGCTCGTCCTTGGAGTCGTCGGTGGACTTGTCCGTCGACTTGTCCGTGGAGCTGCTCGTCGAGGCGGAGGGCGACGGCGTGGCCGAGGCGCTCGCGCTCGCGTCGGAGCCGGTCACGGCCGCCACGCAGTCCTTGTACTCGTCGGCCGTGAGGCTCTTCGAGGAGGAGTGGTCGTCGGCGGATGCGAGCGTCGGCGTCAGCCCCATTCCCATGAGGACCGCAGTCGGCATCGCGGCGAGGGCTATCGCCTTGCCGGCAGGCATGTGGAACCTGGTGAACAGCGGCTTCCTGGGGGCCGCGTGGCGCGGCCCGGATCTCACACGGGACTCGTCCACATCCGTCCCGTGGATCACCTCGTCAGCCGGCACTGTGCCTCCCGTTCGCCCCGTTCGCCGGGATCGTTCCTGACAGATCGTGCGGCGCGCTCAGGTGGTGCAGCCCGTTCGGACCGTCCAGTCCGCGGGCCTCGCCGGGACGGCCGGACTCGATGGGCCCGTGTCCGTGGTCGTGCCCGTACTCATCGGACTTGGTCAGCCCGTCCGGGCCGCCCGGGGTGTCGGCGGGAGAGCCGCCCGGGGTGTCGTCCGCGTCGCGCGTCGCGGTCGCGGCCGGCTCGGCCTCGGGCTCGCCCGGCATCCAGGAGACGGCCATGGCGCCGCCGATCAGGGCGAACAGGAAGCCGATGAGGAAGCCGCCGAGGTTGGCCACCGGGATGGACACCAGGGCCAGCAGGATCGCGGCGACACCGGCGAAGGTCCGTACGTGCTTCTGGAACCAGAGGCTCAACCCGAGCACGACGAGCAGGACCCCGATGATCAGGGACCCGGCCCCCGCGGTGGTCGCCATCGCCAGCGTCAGGTGACCGATCTGGAGGTGCGCGTAGGGGAAGTAGGCGATGGGGAATCCGCCCAGCATGACGAACAGACCGGCCCAGAACGGCCGCTGCCCCCTCCAGACGCGGAAAACCCGTCGGAAGACTGTGAGGTAGTGCTCATCCTGACGGGACGACTCGGCGCTCATGGAAAACAGCTCCCTGGAACGGCGTTGCTGTGGAGAGTGGTTCTGCGGGCGGTGGTGCACGGGTGGGGGGCGCCGTCGGCTCCCCCCACCCGGTCACGGAGTGCCTAGTAGCACTCCTTGACGCCCTTGGACAGCGACATCTTGAGACCGCTGAGCTTGAAGGTTCCGGCGGTGGTGGCCCACGCCGTCTGCTTCACGTCCGTCAGCGTGGCCGAGTCGGCCTGCTGCGCGAACCCGTAGGGGTTCGCCTGGTCGCCCTTGGCGATACCCGGACCCTTGCTGGCGTCCTTCGCGGCAACACCGATGTCGATGCCGTGGAACACCGCGTCGGCTTCGAGGTCCTCGACGTCGACGTAGAGGTTCTCGGCCTGGACCGGCGTACCGCCGCCGCCGGCCTTCAGCGTCAGGCTGACGGAACCGAGCAACGGGATGTTCGGGGTGACCACCGACTGACACATGTTGGTCAGCGACGCGGTCTTGAAGCCCGAGACAGCGACGGGGTGAGCCGTCTTGCTGCCGTCGAGGTTGTAACCCGAGTCAATCGCCCCGTACTGGACGAAGCCCGTACCGTCGAGCTTGTCCGCCGTCACCTTGAACGACTGACCGGAAACGCTGAACGACGCGGCGAGAGCACCCTGCGCGAGGGCGACACCTATCGCTGCCGTGGCGGCCACACTGGGCACCATTACGACGGCGAACCGCTTCCATCTGGTCCCGCCACGCACCTGGGACATCATATTTCCTCCTTCTCGGACGTACATCTCCTGGCCCTGGCTGCCCCATGTGGGCGGCTCGACCGGGCAGGGATGGGAGAAGTGCTACGTCCTCGGGAAGGAGAGCGCCTGTACTCGGAGGCGCTAGCTTGCGCACCGATCACCGGCGATCACCCCCGAGCGACAACCACTGGTCGCGCCTGACACACATCACGCACAACCTGCCGGACAGGCTCCGCCGGTTGGCGAAGACCCCCCTGTCCAAGGGGCGGCACCACTGCTGCCGTCCCTGCTCGGTGGGGACCCAGAAACCCCCTGACCCGATTGGCTGTCGGGACTGGGGGGAATGGACCGAGCGTCGCCGATCGTGGTGCATTCTCGCCGCCCGCACAAGGGGGTTCGTTACTGGCTAGTAACGGGCGGATAACCGAACAACGACCCGCCGGTATCGGTCGACGACGCAGGGTGGTGTCGGGGGTGGTCACAGACCGGTTGACACTTGGACAGAATCCGACAGATCAACGCCTCAGACTTACTCCAAGTAACAGCGGCCGCGTTTACCAAGATTTGGTAAAGCGCGGCCACTTGTCGCCCTGTCGGCAAATCTTTCACTCGGGCATCACAAGCCCCGGCGTTTAGGAACAGGTCAGCGGACCTGTCAGAACAGGGCTCTGGCCAGCGCGCGACGGGCCGCGATCACCCGCGGATCATCGGCTCCGACGACCTCGAAGAGCTCCAGCAGCCGTACTCGTACGGCATCACGGTCGTCACCCGCTGTGCGCGCCACCGTGTCGATGAGCCGACCGAAAGCGTCCTCGACATGGCCGCCCACGAGGTCGAGGTCGGCGGCGGCGATCTGCGCCTGCGCATCGGCCGGCTTCTCGGCGGCGTCCCTGCGCACCTGCTGCGGATCGGCGTTCTGCACGCGCTGCAGCAACTCCGCCTGGGCGAGGCCGAGCTTGGCCTCCATGTTGCCCGGGTCGTCGCCCAGCACGTTCTTGTACGCCTGCACCGCTCCGCCGAAGTCACCCGCGTCCAGAGCCTGTACGGCGGCTTCGAGCAGCGCGTCGTACGGGCCGACCGGGATCTCGGGCGCCGCGGGGGCGGCGGCGGGCTCGGCGTCCGGGTCGACCGCGAGACCGGTGAGGCCGAAGCGCTGCTCGGCGACCTGGACGAGCTGGTCGAGGGTCCCGCGGATCTGCTGCTCGCCCGCGGCGCCCTGGAAGAGCGGCAGCGCCTGCCCGGCGACCACCGCGAACACCGCCGGAATCCCCTGGATCCCGAACTGCTGCATCAGCATCTGGTTGGCGTCGACGTCGACCTTGGCGAGGACGAAGCGTCCGCTGTACTCGTGGGCCAGCCGCTCCAGGATCGGGCTGAGCTGCTTGCACGGCTCGCACCACTCGGCCCAGAAGTCGATGACGACCGGCACCTCGGTGGACCGCTGCAGGACGTCCCGCTCGAATCCCGCCTCGTCGACGTCGATGACGAGACTCGACGGAGATACGGCTCCGCCTCCGCCGCCCTGCCTGGCCGCTTCGGCGCGCGCCTGCTCCGCCTTCGCCTTGGCCTCCTGGGCCGCCTTCACCGCGGCGAGGTCGACGACTCCGCTCATGGACATGTTCCGTGGCTGCATGCGTCTATCCTCCCCCGTTATCCGCGCACGTGTGAAAAGGCCTGTGAAAGTCGGTCGTGCTGTGTGGTGTTGGGCGCCGGGTCCCCACCTGGCGCCAGTGGTCGTCGCTCGCGCAGGGACACCGTCCAGGCGCTTTCGCTACGAGTCGTAGCGTAACTGTCCCGGCGAGTCCCCGTGAACCCTCTCCCGGTGATCTCCCTCACGGCTTCACAGAACGGCCGGATACAGAACGACCGGATATGGTCGCCGACATGGACAGCCGCACCCCCGCCGCTCGCACGGGTCGCCCGCGCAGCGTCGCCGCGGACGCCGCGATCCTGGCCGCGACGCGCACCGCTCTGGTCGAACTGGGCTGTTCCAAACTCACGATGGGGGACGTGGCGACGCGCGCCGGGGTAGCCAAGACGACCCTCTACCGCCGCTGGCCCGGCAAGAACGAACTGGTCGTCGACGCGGTGGCGGCCCTCTTCGACGAACTGGAGCTCCCCGACCGCGGCAGCCTCGCCGCCGACATCGAGGGCGTGGTCCTCCAGTTCGCGACGATCCTCACGCTCCCCGAGGCGAAGAACGGCCTGATGGCCGTCGTGGCGGAGTCGACCCACGACGACGCCCTGCGCGAACGCATCCGCGCCTCGATCGTCGACCGGCAAAAGCGCCTGGTCCTGGAGGGCCGGGCCCGCGCGACGGCCCGCGGCGAACTCCCCCCGGAGTCCGACCCCGCCTCGGCGGCCCGCACCGTCGACCTGATCTTCGACATCGTCGCCGGCGCGGTCGTCCACCGCACCCTGGTGAGCGCGGAACCGGCGGACGAGGAGTGGGCGCGCAGCTTCACGCGGGTGTTGCTGCTGGGCCTGGCAGGCGCGGCGGGTGAGGGTTCCAGCCCGTCCGGCGTTTGAGGACGAGGCCGTCAGGCCGAAAGCGGGGGAAAGGGGGCGCAGCCCCAGGACAACGGGAAGGGCAGGGGCGGAGGGGGCGAAAACCCTGGAGCCCGCCCCCACCGCACCCACGCCTCAGAACCCGGCCGGCTCCGTGTAGACCCCCCACTCGTCCCGCAGCACCCCGCAGATCTCCCCGAGCGTGGCCTCCGCCCGCACCGCGTCCAGCATGGGCGCAATCATGTTGGAGCCGTCCCGCGCGGCAGCGAGCATCGCATCGAGCGCCCCGCGCACCCGCGCTTCGTCGCGCCCCGTCCTGCGGGCACCCAGCTCCCGCACCTGCTCCCGCTCCACCTCGTGACTGACCCGCAGGATCTCCAGATCCCCCGTCACGGACCCGTGGTGCACATTGACGCCCACGACCCGCTTGTCACCCTTCTCCAGGGAGCGCTGGTACTGGAAGGCCGACTCGGCGATCTCGCCGGTGAACCACCCGTCCTCGATCCCCCGCAGAATGCCGGACGTGACCGGCCCGATCGGGTGCTGCCCGTCGGGGTGCGCCCGCAGCCCCCGCTCCTTGATCTGCTCGAAGATCTTCTCGGCGTCGGCCTCGATACGGTCGGTGAGCTGCTCGATGTACCAGGAACCGCCCAGCGGGTCGGCGACGTTGGCGACCCCGGTCTCCTCCATGAGCACCTGCTGGGTGCGCAGCGCGATCTCCGCCGCCTGCTCGCTCGGCAGCGCGAGGGTCTCGTCGAGCGCGTTGGTGTGCAGCGAGTTCGTCCCGCCGAGGACCGCGGCGAGCGCCTCCACCGCCGTACGGACGACGTTGTTGTACGGCTGCTGGGCGGTCAGCGAGACACCGGCGGTCTGGGTGTGGAACCGCAGCCACTGGGCCTTGTCGGTCCGCGCCCCGTACACATCCCGCATCCAGCGGGCCCAGATGCGGCGCGCCGCGCGGAACTTGGCGATCTCCTCGAAGAAGTCGAGGTGCGCGTCGAAGAAGAAGGAGAGGCCCGGCGCGAAGACGTCGACGTCCAGTCCGCGCGAGAGGCCCAGCTCGACGTACCCGAAGCCGTCGGCGAGGGTGTACGCCAGCTCCTGCGCGGCCGTCGAACCGGCCTCACGGATGTGGTAGCCGGAGACGGACAGCGGCTTGTAGGCGGGGATCTCGGCGGCGCAGTGCTCCATCAGGTCGCCGATGAGGCGCAGGTGCGGCTCGGGCTGGAAGAGCCACTCCTTCTGCGCGATGTACTCCTTGAAGATGTCGGTCTGGAGCGTGCCGTTGAGCACGGCCGGGTCGACGCCCTGCCGCTCGGCGGCGACGAGGTACATGCAGAACACGGGAACGGCCGGCCCGCTGATGGTCATGGAGGTCGTCACATCGCCCAGCGGGATGTCCTTGAACAGCACCTCCATGTCGGCGGCCGAGTCGATGGCGACCCCGCAGTGCCCTACCTCCCCGAGCGCGCGCGGGTCGTCGGAGTCGCGCCCCATGAGAGTGGGCATGTCGAAGGCCACGGAGAGCCCGCCCCCGCCGTTGGCGAGGATCATCTTGTAGCGCTCGTTGGTCTGCTCGGCGTTCCCGAACCCGGCGAACTGCCGGATGGTCCACGTGCGCCCTCGGTATCCGGTCGCGTGGAGCCCACGGGTGAAGGGGTACTCACCGGGCCATCCGATCCGCTCGAACCCCTCGTAGGTGTCTCCGGGCCGCGGCCCGTACACCGGCTCCACGGGGTCACCGGAGAGTGTGGTGAAGTCGGCGTCGCGCTTGCGCGAAGCGTCGTAGCGGGCCTGCCAGCGTCGGCGGCCTTCCTCGATGGCGTCAGCGTCCATGCTTCAAATTTACTAGGACGTCCTAGTAAATGTCGATGCCCCACGGCCGCGAGCCACCCTCACGGCCGTGAAAACGAGTACGGATCGAGTGCCGCGCGAGAGCGCGGACAGGTCCCGAGCCGGGTAAAGGGGACCGGGCCTAGGCCTTGGCGACCGCGGGCGCGTCGTCCGCGACCTGGGCGTCGAGTTCGTGGGTGACCTTGCGCTCCACGAAGAAGGCGGCCGTCGGGATCGTGCCGGCCAGCAGCACCCACAGCTGCTTGCCGACCGGCCACTTCGCCTTGGAGCCCAGGTCGAAGGCGAAGACGAGGTAGACGACGTACAGCCAGCCGTGCGCGATGCCGACGACCTTGACGAAGCTGTCCGCCCCGTCCATCTCGAAGCCGTACTTGGCGAGGCAGCCGAGGGTCAGCAGGACCAGCAGCACACCGGTGACGTAGGCCATCACGCGGTAGCGGGTCAGCACGCTCTTTTTCATGCTGTCGAGCGTAACCGCCCGTTCCGGGGGATCTTGCCCGGGGTTACTGCTCCTCGAAGTCGTGCGCCGCGATCCGCAGCGGCCGCAGCATCGCGAAGATCTCCGCGCACTCCTCGGCGTCGTAGGCACCGAGGCCGAAGTCCATGGTCATCAGGTCGCGGGTGGCCGCGTCGCAGACCTCCCGGCCCTTCTCGGTGATGGAGGCGAGGGTGCCGCGGCCGTCGTTGGGGTTGGGGCGCTTGTCGACGAGGCCGGACTTCACCAGACGGTCCACGGTGTTGGTGACCGACGTGGGGTGCACCATCAGCCGCTCGCCGATCTTGGACATCGTCAGCTCGCCCTCCTTGGAGAAGGTGAGCAGCACCAGCGCCTCGTAGCGGGCGAACGTCAGCCCGTAGGGCTTGACCACCGCGTCGACCTCGGCCAGCAGGATCTGGTGGGCCCGCATGATCGAGGTGATCGCGGCCATGGACGGCACGGACCCCCAGCGTCGCTTCCAGAGTTCGTCGGCACGCGCGATGGGATCGAAGGCAAGGCTGAGGGGCTTCGGCACGGCAAAGACCTTACCGGCCGGTCACATCGTGGTCAGCCCCGTCTCACTTTTCGGCCGCGGACCCCTCGGTACGCCGCGCCTCCACCGCCAGGAGCAGGCAGCACACCGTGCCCAGCACACCCGCCCCGGTGACCGTCACGGCCACCCCGACGAACTCCGCGACCACGCCCGCCAGGGCCATGCCGACGCCCTGGACGGTCATCAGTCCCGCCGTGTTCAGCGTCATCGCCCGGCCCCGCAGCTCCTGGGGCACGGCCCGCACGAACCACTGGTCGAGGCCGAGGGAGTACGCGGATCCGGCGCCGGACAGCGTCAGCAGGAGCAGCGACCAGAGGAGGCCGGGGTGCAGGACGTAGCCGATGTAGGGCAGCAGCGTGCAGCACACCAGCGGCAGCGCGAGCCGGGCGCGCGCCTCCGGCCGCAGCCGCGAACCCGCGTACAGCTCGCCCGCGATGGTGCCGACGGGCAGCGCGCACATCAGCAGCCCGAGGCCGGCCGACCCGACGCCCAGTCCGTCCGCATACGGCGCCGCCAGCGCCTCCGGCGCGACAGAGAACATCGGCGGCACCCAGAACAGCAGGAGCAGCACGCGCACGCGCCGGTCGGCGAGCACCTGCCGGGCCCCGCTCAGCGAGTCCCTCACCAGCGGCGCCCGCGCCCCCGAGCGCGCGGGCCGCCGCCGGGTACCGAACCGCAGCAGCGCGGCCGAGGTCAGGAACGTGGCGACGGTGATGAGCAGCGCCCCGCGCGGCGACACGACGCTCAGCAGCAGGCCGCCGAGTCCGAACCCGACGAGCAGCGCGCTCTGCGACACGATGCGCAGCAGCGAGCGGCCCAACACGAACAGGTCGCCGTCCCCGAGGACATCGGTGAGCGTCGCCATCCGCGCCCCCTGGAAGAGGGGTGCGACCACGGCAAGGGCGCAGCGCATGGCGAGCAGTACGGCGATGCCCGCGCCCGGCAGCACCATCACGGCCACGAACCCCGCGCACACCAGGTCGCACACCACCAGCACCCGGCGGGCCGGGAACCGGTCGGCGATGCCCGCGAGCAGGGTCCCGCCGATCAGGTAGGGAAGGAATCCGACGGCGAACGTCAGCGCACTCATCAGCGGCGAGCCGGTGAGGCGGTACACGAGCACCGACAGCGCGATCTCACTGATCATCAGCCCGAGCAGCGAGAACGCGTGCGCGGCGAAGACGGCCCGGAACTCGCGGACGGCGAAGACACGGCCGTAGCCGGCTTCCTCGGCCGGGATGCCCGGAGCGTCCGGGGTGCCCGAGGTACCCGGTTCCTTCTTTGTTTCCTGCATACGCAGCAGCGTGCACGCGCGGGTACCGGTCGCCGTAGAGTTTCGGCGTCAGCCGAATCTTGTGCCCGCCGAGGAGGTCCCTTGCCCACGCATCTGCACTTCGGCGAGGAGGACCTCCTCAAGTGCCGCTTCGCGGTGTCGCCCCTGTGGGAGACGCAGGAGGCGGTGCGCACGCTCAACCGCCCGGCGCGGCACGGCTATCACGCGCACTGGCTGCGCCGTATCCGCGCGGCGGCCGCCGGACTCGACCTCGCGCCCCTGTGGCTGCTGATGCCGCAGCGGGGCCACACCCCCGACTGGCTCGGCCCGCCCCCGATCGGCCCCGCGGCGACGTTCGAGGAGGAGATCGAGGCCGTCCGCTCCGCCGACCCGGAGGCCGCCCGCGAGGACACCGCGCTCTCCCTCGCGGACACCCCGGGAGCGCTCGAGTCACCTGAGGGCCGGGCCCTTCTCGCGGACCCGGCACGCATGATCAGGGAGCTGGCCGACCTGATGGAGGAGGCCTGGCACACCCTGATCGAACCGGACTGGCCGCGGCTGCGCGCCCTGCTGGAGGCGGACATCGCCTTCCACTCGCGGCGGCTGGCCGAGGTCGGTCTGGGCGGGCTGCTGCCGGAGATCGACCGGCGGTTCGGCTGGAACGCCCGGACGCTGACGGTCGAGCGCAACGGCGAGCACGAGCGGCACCTCGGCGGGCAGGGGCTGGTCCTGATGCCGAGCGTCTTCTCCTGGCCGGACGTGATCAGCGGCTTCGAGCCCCCGTGGCAGCCCACGGTCGCCTACCCGGCGCGCGGTATCGGCGGCCTGTGGGCCGAGCCGGGCGACCGCACCCCCGACGCACTCGTACGGCTGCTGGGCCGCGGCCGGGCCGCCGTGCTGACGGCGCTCGACGAACCCGCCGGCACCACCGCCCTGGCGCACCGGCTGCGGCTGGCACCCTCGTCGGTGTCGGCGCACCTCGCGGCCCTGCGCGACGCGGGCCTGCTCACCTCACGGCGGTACGGCCACCAGGTGCTGTACGAGCGGACCCCGCTCGGCATCGCGCTGGCCTCGGGCGGCGGCTGACGGCCCCTCACCCGTCACCCCGAGCTTGCGTCACAGGCCCTCAGCCGTCCGGTGTCGTACCGACGCCCATTAAGTGCGCTATGTCACGATTGACGGCGAACCGTCACAACCGTCACCTTCGCCCAAGGGGGCAGGATGTCCCGGCTGATCCGTACCTTCGCGACGCTCGCGGCGCTCGGGCTCGCGGCGGGCTGCTCGTCCGCGCCCGGCGTCGACGAGGCCTCCGTCGTCCGGGACAGCGCACGAAGGACGACGCCCGCCGGGCCGTCGCCCTTCTGGGTCGACCCGTCGAGCTCCGCCGCCCAGCAGATCCAGATGTGGCAGCGGCAGGGCCGTACGAAGGACGCCCGGTTCCTCAAGCGGATCGCGGACCAGCCGGCCGCGCTGTGGCCCGCCGGCGACGACCCCGCCCCGACCATCGCGGCAGCGACCGCGGCGGCGGCCCAGCAGGGGCGGACAGCGCTGTTCGTCGCCTATAACATCCCGCACCGGGACTGCGGCCAGCACTCGGCGGGCGGGGCGTACGACGCCGCGAACTACCTTGACTGGATCGGAAAGTTCGCGAGCGCGCTCGGTGACAGCAAGGCCCTCGTCGTCCTCGAACCCGACGCGGTCGCGCACATGGTGGACGGCTGCACCCCGGGCGAATACCACGAGGAGCGCGAGCAGTTGCTCGCCGACGCGATCGTCCGGCTGAAGCGGCAGCCGCACACCAAGGTGTACCTGGACGCGGGCAACCCCGCCTGGATCCAGGACCCCTGGAAGCTCGTCGACCCCCTCAAGCGCGCGGGCGTCGAGCAGGCCGACGGCTTCTCGCTGAACGTCTCCAACTTCCAGACGGACACGGCCACGAAGAAGTACGGCGTCCACCTCTCCCAGGACCTCGGGGGCAAGCACTTCGTCGTGGACACCAGCCGCAACGGCAACGGTCCCCTGCGCGGCGACCGCAGCCAGGCCTGGTGCAACCCGCCGGGCCGGGCCCTCGGCACCCGCCCGACGACGGCCACCGGCGAACCCTCCCTCGACGCCTACCTGTGGATCAAGCGGCCCGGCGAGTCGGACGGACAGTGCCGGGGCGGACCGGCGGCGGGCCAGTGGTGGCCGGACTACGCCCTGGGGCTGGCGCGCAACTCCAAGGCGTGACCGACGAGTTCAGCGAGGCGTCTGCCTCGGATCGATCGGTCCCGGATTGATCGGTCCCGGATTGATCGGTCCCGGACTCACTTGACCTGGATCCACTTCGCCTCGGACGGCGTGCCCTGCCCGTCGGTCACGAAGAGCATGTACCAGCCCGGCGGCACCAGTGCCCCGTCCGTCGGTACGTCGACGGTGACCGAGTTCCCGGCCTTGGTGAGGCCGAGTTCGATGGAGCGCTGCTCGACGTCCGTCGTGTGCGTGACCGCGCTGGGCCGCATCAGGCGGGCCTTGACGACCCGTTCCGGGTGCTCGGTGGCGAAGGTCGCGCGGTGGTGGGCGTCGAGTTCCTGCGGGCCGCTGCCCAGCACCGGGCGGTTCTTGCCGTTCTTGTGGAGGGCCGGCGGGGTGAAGATCTCCATCCGCTGCTCGAAGTGGCCCAGCTTGGTGTTCTGCTGGTCGTCGAAGAGCGGGTCGGAGCCGAAGGTGGCGACGCGTCCGTCGGGCAACAGCAGCGCCTCGGAGTGGTAGTTGCGGCCCACCCGGGGTGAGGCCGCGGAGTGGAACGCGTTGGATCCGGGGTCGTAGAACTGCGCCTTGAGGATGTTGCTGGCGCTGCGGCCGCGGTAGTCGGCGGAGCCGTTGGTGGTGAAGACGGAGTCGTCCGGCATGATCACGCTGTTCAGGTAGCGCGTGCCCTGGGGGAGGTTGGGGCCGTCCTCGAAGGTGGGGTTGTCCTTCTTCAGGTCGACCACGGCCGTGCGCGGGGTCGCCTTCTTGGACTCGCCGACACCGCCGCCGCCGAGGATCATCACCTTCTGGTCCTGGGCCGGGGGGAGCAGGAGGGAGGCCGAGGTCTCCGTCTCGTCCGCGTCGCGCAGTCCGGGGACCTTCTCGAACTTGTTCGTCTTCAGGTCCCACAGACCCGCCTCACGGCCCTGGTCGGCGGGCCCGTAACCGGCGTTGGAGGCCGGGTAGAAGAGCTTGCCGCCGCGGGTGAGGAAGAGGGCGGGGTAGGTGGGGAAGTAGCGCTTGGGGCCGGGCGTCCACTTCTTGGTGCTCGGGTCGTAGATCTCGTTGTCGCCGGGGTCGATCATGCCGACGTCGTCGAGGCCGGAGACCGCGAGGACGCGGCCGTCGTCGAGGCCGACCAGGGTCGGGTACCAGCGGGCCTTCTCCATCGGGTCGACGGGGATGTACTTCTCGGCGACGGGGTCGAACTCGTAGGCCGCCCTGATCCCTTGGAAGTCCTGCTTGTCCAGGGTGATCTTCTCGGAGAGGCCGTAGGTGTTGTCGGCGTCCTTGCCCTTCAGGCCGACGATCTCGTACTGCGCCTGCTTGTCGGTGACCGACAGCGGGCCGTCCTCGGTGGCCTCGACGAAGACGCGGGCCTCGCTCGCGGTGACCTTGGTCTTCCAGGGCTGCATGACGCCCCGGCGGTTGTACGTGATCGACTGGGTGCGCTTGGCCTTGGGGATCTTCACGTCGAAGCGGCTGACGTACTCGACGCCGGCCGGCGAGCGGAAGCGGGTGCCCTTCTTCAGCACCATGGCCTTGTCGGGGTTCTCGTTCTTCACGCGCATGCCGCCGCCGGCGCGTTTGACCTCGCCGTCGAGGAGTTCGTAGCGGGCGGTGCCACCGGCCACCAGCATTCTGCCGCTGGGGAGTTGGGCGTGCCCGGAGCAGAAGAAGTCGTCGGGGGTGGGGATCTTCTTGAAGGTGTCGGCCCTCGGGTCCCACAGGACGGTGTCGAACGACCCCTTGTCGAACTTCTTCTGCTCGTTGCCGGAGCCCGCGACGATCAGCACCTTGCCGGTGTGCAGCAGGGCAGCGTGGATGGCGTTGGTGCGGTACTTCCTGGGGATGTCGACGCTGCTCCAGGAGCCGTACTTCGCCATGTAGCCGGGTTGGGCGATCTTGTACTCGTGGTACTGCTCGCCGGCGAAGCCCATCACTGCCGGGGCGTTGAGGCCGGCGAGTATCGCGATGCCGCCGATGCCGAGCACGGTCTTCTTGGTCTTCTTCGAGGGCTGGTAGGCCATCGCCTAGTTGCCTCCTGTCGAGGAGCTGGTGACCGTGGTCGTGGTGCCGCCGGTCGCGAGCGCCGGTTCCGCGGGCTCGGTGACGCGTACCGGCGTGCGCAGCGTCGCCTGGGCCCTGCGGTCCCTGACCACCGTCACGATCCACACGGCGACCGGTGCCAGGGAGATCGCCATCGCCAGGACCGTCCAGGTGCGCATGGCCGCGTGCGTGTGGCCGAGGTGGAAGGACGCGCCGAGGGAGACCGCGAGCAGGGCCGCCCAGAACAGGTGGATGCGGAAGGTCATCAGACGGTCGGGGCTGGCGTCGCCGCCCTTGGGGGTGACCACGAACCGGCTGGGCCTGCGGGTCAGGGCGGCGCCCAGCGACTTCAGGTAGATCGGCGCCGAGAGCGCCGACATCGCCATGCCGGCGAGCCCGCCGGAGCCCTCGGGTTCGTGCGGGGAGACGTTGTGCCGCCGGTTCCACAGGTACAGCCCGATCTGGAGGGCCGCGGCGTCGCTGTAGAGCATCAGCCAGACGGAGGCGGCGACCTGCGTGCCGGACGCGCCGAACCAGAGGAAGAGAAAACAACTGAGGATGCCCAGCAGCCAGTTGACCGCGGTCATCGGGTAGTAGACCAGCATCAGCGTGTACGAGAAGAGACGCCCGGGCGGCATGGTGAACGGCGCCTTCCAGTACTGCTTGAAGAGCGTCTCGTACGTCCCGCGCGACCAGCGCATCTGCTGGGTGAAGAAGTCCGTCCAGGAGGCCGGGCCCTCTCCGACGGCGAGGACGTCGGGGGTGTAGACGGAACGCCAGTGCTTCCTGGTCCTCGGGTTGCGGTGGCGGTGCAGTTCGAAGCCGGTGGCCATGTCCTCGGTGATCGAGTCGTACAGCCCGCCGATCTGCTTGAGGGCGGAGATCCGTACGACGTTGTTGGTGCCGACGAACATGGGAGCGCGGTAGCGGTTGCCGGCACGCTGGATCAGCGCGTGGAAGAGGAACTGCTGGGACTCGGCCGCCTTGGTGACGGGGCTCTCGTAGTTGCCGTAGACCTGCGGGCCGACGACGAACGCGATGTCGGGGTCGCGGAAGTAGCCCATCATCCGCTCCAGGAAGTTCGGGAGCGGGACGTGGTCGGTGTCGACGGAGGCGAAGAACTCGTAGCGGTCGCCGTGCATCGCCAGCCACGCGTTGTAGTTCCCGTGCTTCGTGCGGGTCTTGTGGACGCCCTTGGGGCGGTTCCACTCCGGGACGCCGAGCCGGGTGAAGTGGTGTACGCCGAGTTCCGCGCAGAGCGCCTTCGCCTGGGCGTCGTCGCCCTCGTCGAGGAGCCAGACGTCCAGCGGGCCGGTGTGGGTGACCTCGACCGCGCCCTCGAGAGTGGCGCGGACCATGGAGAGGGGTTCCTTGCCGGGGACGTACGTGGTGAGGAAGGCGACGCGGGTGCCGGGCTGCGGGGTCACCGGGACGGGGTCGCGGGCGACCATGGTGGCGTGGGCGATGCTCATGACGTTGACGACCATGAACAGCTCGATGAGGCCGATGGCTATGAGCATCGTGATGTCGAGCACGACCAGCCAGCGTTCGCCGCCCTCGCGCTCCACCCAGTGGGTCGGCCACACCAGGTAGACGAGGAGTACGCCGGTGAGGATCGGGGCGAGCGTCATCAGCAGGACCGCGCGTATTCGGTGCGGCTCTCGCGAGAGGAGCTGGGTGTACTGCACCCGGTAGGCCACGCCGGACGGCTGCGTCAGCGGTCCGGCGAGTCGGCTGTAGGTGTCGTAGTCGTAGCCCTCCGGCCGCACAGCGCCTCCAGTGGTCGAACCGACCGAACATGGTCTATACCCACACACAAATGGAGTTTTATGGGCATGTCGAACTGGGCGCGTCCGAAGGAGTTGCGGAACGGCGAAACCCCGGCCTGCGCGGGCCGGGGTTTGCGTGTGGGGCCCAGGTGTTGGGGCCGGGGTGTCGGGGGCGGGCTCGGCCGCGGGCCTACTCGGAGAGGTGCCGCTCCACCGTCGCCACCTTGGAGGTGAGACCGTCCGTCACGCCGGGGCGGATGTCCGCCTTGAGGACCACCGAGACACGCGGCGCCCGCTCCTCGACGACGGCGACGGCACGCTTGACCACCGCCATCACCTCGTCCCACTCCCCCTCGATCGAGGTGAACATCGCGTCCGTGCGGTTCGGCAGACCCGATTCGCGCACGACCCGGACGGCGTCGGCGACGTACTCCCCCACGTCCTCGCCGACCCCCAGCGGCGTCACGGAGAAGGCGACGATCACGACGCCACCACGCCCTCGCGGCGGGCGCGGGAGGCGATGACGGCGTCCTCGGCCTCGCGCTTGAGCTTGCGCTCGGCGAAGAAGCCGCCGGTGGGCAGGACGGAGAGGACGAAGTAGAGGGCCGCCGTCTTCCGGGCCCACTTGGTGCGGTTCCAGGCGTCCGCCCAGAAGATCACGTACAGGATGAAGAGGACGCCGTGGACCGCGCCCATCACGGGCACCGCGTTGAAGTCCGTGGTCCGCTTCAGCACCGAGCACAGGAGCAGGAGCAGGAACGAGACGGCCTCGGGGGCGGAGACCAGGCGCAGGCGGCGGAGGGCGGTGGCGGTCTTTATGTCCACGGAACGGGTCACCTTCGGTGGGAGATTCGCTTTCGGCGGGGCGGTGCTTCGGCGGCGCTTTGTGAACGCAAGCACAAGCGGATCCCATTGTGGCATCCGACGCCTCTAGGGGTGCGCTCAGGGTCGGGATCCACCCCGGACCTCTGTCGGCTCCACCCGACCTGCGGCTACCTTCGCAACGTGGCGATGTTCCGACTCCAAGGCAGCAAGGTCCTGGCCGTCGACATGACCGGGGACGCCGTGAAGGCGAAGAACGGCTCGATGGTCGCGTACGACGGGCAGATGGCCTTCAAGAAGCTCAGCGGCGGCGGTGAGGGGATCCGGGGAATGGTGACCCGGCGGCTCACCGGCGAACAGATGATCATGATGGAGGTGAAGGGACAGGGGACCTGCTGGTTCGCTGACAGGGCGTCCGAGATCAACCTCGTGAGCCTCCACGGGGACAAACTGTACGTCGAGTCCAGCAACCTCCTCGCGGCGGACGCCGGACTGCGCACGGGCACGTCCTTCACCGGACTGCGCGGCGCCTCCCAGGGCAACGGGCTGTTCACGACCACGGTCGAGGGCCACGGCCAGGCGGCGATCATGTCCGACGGCGCGGCGGTGGTGCTGCGGGTGAGTGCGCAGTACCCGCTGACGGTCGACCCGGGCGCGTACATCGCGCACCAGGGCAATGTGCGGCAGTCCCTCCAGTCCGGTGTGACGTTCCGCACGTTCATGGGAGAGGGCGGCGGCGAGGCCTTCCAGATGCGGTTCGAGGGGGACGGGCTGGTGTACGTGCAGCCGAGTGAGCGGAACACGATCGCGGGGGATGTGTGACATGCCCTTCCGTGAGATCAACTCCAAGATGATCGAGGCGACCGTCGCCCCGGGCCGGCGCCTGTTCAGTCAGCGCGGCGCGATGCTCGCCTACAAGGGCGAGGTGTCCTTCACGCCCAACGTCCAGGGCGGCCAGGGCGGGGTCATGTCGATGATCGGCCGCCGGCTGGCGAACGAGTCGACGCCCCTGATGACGGTGGAGGGCAGCGGCACGGTGTTCTTCGGGCACGGCGGCCACCACATCGAGGTGATCAACCTGAGCGGCGACACCCTGTACGTCGAGGCGGACCGGCTGCTCGCCTTCGACGGCACGCTGGAGCAGGGCACGATGTTCCTGGGCTCGCAGGGCGGCGTCATGGGTATGGTCCGCGGCCAGGTCAGCGGCCAGGGACTGTTCACGACCACCCTCAAGGGCCACGGCGCGGTCGCCGTCATGGCGCACGGGGGCGTCTTCGAGATCCCGATCACCCCGCAGCGCCCGGTGCACGTCGACCCGCAGGCGTACGTCGCCCATCACGGCGACGTGCGCAACAAGCTGTCGACGGCGCTCGGTTGGCGCGACATGGTGGGCCGCGGCTCCGGCGAGGCGTTCCAGCTGGAGCTGAGCGGCAGCGGTGCGGTGTACGTCCAGGCCTCGGAGGAGAAGCTGTGAGCGCGTACGGGACCCCGGGCGGCCCGGTGATCCATGACCCGATGACGCTGCCGGTCGACGACAATGTCAACAAGTACACCTTCTGCGTGGAGCTCAAGGGGAGCCAGTGGTTCCTGCAGAAGGGCAAGATGATCGCGTACTACGGCTCGATGGATTTCAACGGCATCGGGTACGGCCGGCTCGACGGTTTGGTGCGCACGTCGTTCCATTCGCCTCTGCACGCGAGCGACTGGGTCGTCGCGGAGGGCTCGGGCAAGATGCTCCTCGCCGACCGGGCCTTCGATGTGAATTCGTACGACCTCGAAGACGGCAACCTGACCATTCGCTCGGGCAACTTGCTCGCTTTTCAGCCAACTCTCGCACTCAAGCAGTCGATCGTGCCGGGCTTTCTGACACTGATCGGAACCGGCAAGTTCGTAGCGGCATCTAACGGGCCGGTGGTGTTCATGGAGCCGCCGATCCGGGTGGACCCGCAGGCACTGGTCGGCTGGGCCGACTGCCCCTCGCCGTGCCACCACTACGACCACGGGTATCTGACGGGCGTAATGGGCGGTCTACGTGCAATGACGGGCCTCGGCGGGGCCTCCGGGGAGGAGCACCAGTTCGAGTTCGTGGGAGCGGGTACCGTGCTGCTCCAGTCGACCGAGACCCTCATGGCCGAGCAGGCCACGGGGGCGGTCCCGCAGCAGGCCGGAGTACCGGGCGGCGGCGGGGTGCCGGGTCAGCAGGGACAGCAGGCGGGCGCACCGCGCCTTCCCGGACAGCTGGGGGACCTCCAGCGTCGCTTCGGGCTGTGAGCGGTAATCTGCGGAGTGTGACATCGAACGCGTGCGCACCGTCACACAACCCTCACTAGTTCGCCTTTCAACCTTTTAGGTAGACTTCATTCATGGAGACCGAGACGGCCACGCGCTGGCTGACCGATGCGGAGCAGTGCGCCTGGCGCACCCACCTGGAGGTCAACAGGCTGTTGACGCACCAGCTCGAGAGGGACTTGCAACCCTTCGGACTGACGATGAACGACTACGAGATCCTGGTGAATCTCTCCGAGTCGGAGGGCGTACGGATGCGGATGAGCGACCTCGCGTCCGCCACCCTCCAGTCCAAGAGCCGGCTCTCGCACCAGATCACCCGTATGGAGAACGCGGATCTGGTCCGTCGCGAGAACTGCGAGTCCGACCGCCGAGGGCTGTACGCGGTCCTCACCGAGCACGGCCTGGAGACGATGCAGAAGGTCGCCCCGCACCACGTGGCGTCCGTCCGCAGGCACTTCATCGACCTGCTCTCACCCGAGGCCATGGAAGACCTCCACAAGTCGCTGCGCCCGATCGCGGAACACCTGCGCGGGCAGCGGGGCAGGCCGTAACCCCTTCTCCCGTCGCGGACGGCGGCGGATGGTCCCCGGTGGGTCGCAGATAGAACAGCTCCGGCACCGAGATCGTCGACTTCTTCTGATCGCCGATGGCGC
>NZ_JBEXDZ010000175.1:0-19235 GCF_040606085.1 Streptomyces sp. NPDC005485
GGCTCTTACCCGCGGCCAGACCGGTGACCTCCAGGCTGTACGGGGTGCCGACCGGGGGGCTGGAAGCCGTACAGAGGGGTGAGTGCTCCTGCGGGTAAGCGGTCGCGGCTGATCTACGCAGTCCGCGAGTACCGCGGACGCAAGAACCAGCCCAAGGGCTTCGGCTCGCGGGACTTTCGAGACCTGCTGGTTCGCGCCCGGATCCAGCTGGGTGGTCCGATCGTGCTGGTCTGGGACAATGTCCGCATTCACCTGACCGCAGACTTGCGCGAGTTCTTCGCGGCGAACACCGACTGGCTCACGGTGTTCCAGCACAGCTACCTGCCTACGCCCCGGACCTGAACCCGCAGGAGGGCGTGTGGTCCTTGGTCAAGCACGACCTCGGCAACCTCGCCGCCGCCGACCTGGGGCAGATCACCCGGACCGTGAAACGCAAGCTCAAGATGCTGCAGTATCGGCCCCAGCTGCTCGACGGCTGTCTCACCGGCACCGGCCTGGCCCTCGACGCGTGACCAGCTGGGAACCTGCCACCCACACGCGCGATCAGTAGCATCGCGTCGCCTGGATGAGGTTCCCGCCCGACGAATCGAGTGAGCCCATGAGCGACGACGTTCTCTCTGTCATTCCGACCGACCCGCACTGGCAGCCCGAGCAGGCCGCGGCTGACCGTACTGCGTCGATCGTGGAGGACCTGGCCCCCGGGCTCCCCGGCGGCGTCGACGTCGAGATCGACGTCACCTGGCACGACACACTCACCGTTGTCGACTGTGGTCAGAATCTGCAGAAGATCGGTTGTCCCCACTGCGGCGCGTCGATCGACACCGAGTGGTGGGGCGACCTACTCGAAGCCCACTGCGACGACGGCTTCGCAACCCTCGCCGTGGTGGTCCCCTGCTGCGGCACCGCGACCTCGCTGGACGCACTGGACTACGACTGGCCCTGTGGCTTTGCTCGATTCGAGATCGCCATCTGGAACCCCGAGCGCGCCTGGTTCAGCGACGAGGAACTGAACGCCATCGGGGACGCACTCGGACATCCAGTGCAGCAAATCAGGGCCCACATCTGACACACCTCAGCCCGGGAGGCCCGACATCACGAGTTCAAGTTCAGTAGTGCCACTACCGGGTAGGTCCAAGTCTGGGGGTCAGAGCATCGTGATCCGCCCGGGCGGCGGATCCCAACTCCTTGCCCTGCTCCGCAGGAGCCCGATTCCTCCCCGGCCTGAAGGCCGGGGTTTCCTCGGAGGCATCCGATGAGACACGGCCAAACTGCGCAGACAACGTCCGTGACGAGCGGGACGGTTGCGCACTGCCGGCGGCCGGGCCGGGGCCGGGTGGGGGAGGGCAGCCCGCTGCCGCCCTACGCGCAGGAGGCGGGCAGCGTCCCCGGGAGGGCGACCAGCTGCCACAGCAGCCGGCGGAGCCTTCGGGGTGCAATGCGGAGGTTCACGGTTCAGATTCCCCCGCCGGCGGCTATCAGGCCGCCGTCGACGGTGAGGGTCTGGCCGGTCACCCAGGACGCGTCGTCGGAGGCGAGGTAGGCGACTGCCGCGGCGATGTCCTCGGGGGTGCCGAGCCGACCGAGCGCGTAGCCCGCGGCGACCTGCTCCTCCCGGTCCTCGTAGAGCTTCGAGGCGAAACGGGTCTTGATCACGGCGGGGGCCACCGAGTTGACCCGGATGTGCGGGCCGAGTTCCTGCCCGAGCTGTTCGGTGAGGTGGATGAGGGCGGCCTTGCTCGCGCCGTACGCGCCGATGCCCTCGGCCGCGCGCAGGCCCGCGACGGCTGTCATGTTGACGACCGCGCCGCCGTGCTCACCCATCCACGCCGTGTGGGCCTGGCGCAGCCAGCCGAGGGCGGAGAGCACGTTGACCTCGAAGACCTTGCGGACGGCGTCCTCCTGCAGGCCGAGGACGGGACCGAACACCGGGTTGATCCCGGTGTTGTTGACGAGGACGTCGAGGCGGCCGAAGGTCTGCACGGTGCGTTCCACGGCCTCGGCGCGGTGGGCCGGGTCGTCGGCCTTGCCGGCGACGGCGAGGGCGTGCTGCGGGCCGCCGAGCAGGGTGACCGCCTCGGCGAGGGGCTCGGGGGAGCGGGCCGTGAGGCATACCCGGGCGCCCTCCGCGACCAGCCGTTCGGCGACGGCGAGTCCGATGCCGCGGCTGGCGCCGGTGACGAGGGCGACCCGGCCCTGGAATCGGGCGGGGGAGACAGGGGTGCTCACGGTGGGGTACCTCCAAGGGGGCTGCGTGGGTTCCGTGACCGCCGCCGTCCGTGGCGGCGACGGTCACGGCGGGGACGCAGGGCGGGGCTCAAGGACCTGGGCGGCGCCACCCGTGCGGGGGATGTGACGGGAGGTGCCGCGTGCGGGAATTGTCCCTACCGTGTCCGGTACTTGGCCAAAGCCCCGCCCTGCGTCACCTCGACATTAGAGGGGCGGGGCGGGGCTTGGACATTCTCCCTTGGGGGACTTCGGATGCCACCAAGGGAGTACGGCAGCTGCGGCGCGCACCGGATATCGGCGGGCGTCTGTTCACGACGCCCGGGTGAGTGATCCGCGGTTGGCCAGCAATTCACGCCGGTTCGCAGCGCCGAGCTTGCGCAGGATATTGCTGACATGGTTCTTGACGGTCTGTCGGGCCAGATGAAGTTCGGCCGCTATTTCGTCATTGGAATAGCGGCCCAGGAGCAGTCCGAGTATCTGCTGTTCGCGGGTGGTCATGCCGTGCACGCGCGGCCGCTGCCCCGCGGCGGGCACCGTGTCGGCGTGCTCGCGCAGGTGCCACACGGGCCGGCCCGCCGCGAGGGAGTCCACGGCCCGTACCAGCCGCTCGGGTGTTGCCGAGCGGTGCACGAACCCGTCGGCCCCGCTGGCGAGACAGGCAGCCACCACCGCGGGGTCGTCGGTGCCCGTGAACATCAGCACGGCCGGCGGGCGGGCCAGCCGTTTGGTCTGGCGGCACAGGTGGACCCCGTCGCCGCGGCCCGCCAGGTCCACATCGGTGACCAGCAGGTCGGCGCTCAGGCGCCGCACCAGTTCCAGGGCGCCTGGCCGGCTCTCCGCCTCCTGGGTGTCATCGACCGCGCCGGAGTGCCTCAGCAGTGAGGCCACCGCCGCCCGGGAGATCGGGAACGGGTCCACCACGACCGCAACTCTGTGTCGCGACAGCGAAGACGCCGGGTCAGTGTCTGCCATCGTCTGGCTCTTTCTCCTCGCTCACTCAATGCCTCCGGGAAAGAAGGAAATAGGGGGTGGCCGGCTCCTTCCTGAAGATGTCTGGAACGCGAACCTAGCGCCCCCTGTGGCGCCCGGGGCCGCCCCGTACAACGAGGGGTTCTACGCGTGTTTCGAGAGCTCCGTGCGGATATCTCCTTCGGCTCCCCGGCATACCACCGGGCGAAGTCCCTGAAGAAACAGGACGGTTGTCACCAAAGAATGACCGAATTCGTCCTGTGGCCCGTGTTCTGTTCTCTGCCGCCACTGGCTGCTTAGCGTGGGCGGTCAGCCACCGGCCGGTGCGCAGAAAAGGAGTTCCCGATGGCCAAAGCACCAGACCTCAGCCCGCCGACACGGCCCCTGGACGACACCACTGAAGCGCCCGACAGCAGCGCCCTGGAACTGGAGAACCTCGTCCAGCGGACCGCGCCCTCCATGCACGAACGACTCGACGAACTCGCCGCCCTCCAACGCGAGGTCGCCGACGGCCCCGACCCCTCGGCCACCCAGCGCCAGCACGCCCGCGGCAAACTCACCGTCCGCGAACGCATCGAACTCCTCCTGGACAAGGACTCCTTCACCGAGGTCGAGCCACTGCGCCGCCACCGCGCCACCGGGTTCGGCCTGGAAGCCAAAAGGCCGCACGGCGACGGCGTCGTGACCGGCTGGGGCACCGTCGAGGGCCGCCAGGTGTTCGTGTTCGGGCACGACTTCCGGATCTTCGGCGGCGCACTGGGCGAAGCCCACGCCCAGAAAATCCACAAGATCATGGACATGGCCGAAGCCGCCGGGGCGCCACTGATCGCCCTCAGCGACGGAGCCGGCGCCCGCATCCAGGAGGGCGTGACCGCACTCGCCGGCTACGGCGGCATCTTCACCCGCAACGTCCGCATGTCCGGCGTGATCCCGCAGATCAGCGTCATCCTCGGACCGTGCGCCGGCGGCGCCGCCTACTCGCCCGCCCTCACCGACTTCGTCTTCATGGTGCGCGGCACCGCACAGATGTACATCACCGGCCCCGACGTGGTGCACGCCGTCACCGGCGAACGCGTCAGCCACGACGAACTCGGCGGCGGCGACGTCCACTCGGCCCGCTCCGGCGTCTCCACCTTCCTCCACGACGACGAGGAGTCCTGCCTGGCAGACGTACGCCACCTGCTGTCGATGCTGCCCGCCAACAACCGCGAACTGCCGCCCGAGGAGGACAGCGACGACCCCTGGGACCGCAGCGGCGACGCACTGGTCAACCTCGTACCGGCCAACCCGCACCAGGCCTACGACATGCGCCGCGTCATCGAGGAACTCACCGACGACGGCGACTACTTCGAACTGCACGAACGCTGGGCACCCAACCTCCTGACCGCACTGGCCCGGCTCGGCGGCCAGGTCGTCGGCATCGTCGCCAACCAGCCGATGGCCGGCGCCGGAGCCCTCGACATCGCGGCCTCCGAGAAGGGTGCACGGTTCGTGCAGTTCTGCGACTCCTTCAACATCCCGCTGGTCACCCTCGTCGACGTGCCCGGCTTCCTGCCCGGCACCGACCAGGAACACGACGGCATCATCCGACGCGGCGCCAAACTCCTGTACGCGTACTGCAACGCCACCGTCCCCCGCGTCCAGGTCATCCTGCGCAAGGCCTACGGCGGCGCCTACATCGTCATGGACTCCCGCTCGATCGGCTGCGACCTCTCCTTCGCCTGGCCCACCAACGAAATCGCCGTGATGGGCGCCGAAGGCGCGGCAGGCGTCGTCTTCCGCCGCGAGATCGCCGCCGCCGACAACCCCGACCTCGCCCGCGCCCGCCGCGTCGCCGAATACAAACGAGAACTCATGCACCCCTACTACGCCGCCGAACGCGGCCTGGTCGACGACGTCATCGACCCCCGGCGCACCCGCGAAATGCTCATCAAATCGCTGCGCATGCTGCGCACCAAACACGCCCAGCTGCCCGAGCGCAAGCACGGCAACCAGCCCGTATGAGCACCGAGCAGCAGAACCCGCCACCGCCCGCGGTACGGCTCGTGCGCGGCAACGCCGACGCAGACGAACTCGCCGCGGTGCTCGCCGTACTGCACGCCCTGGCCACCCGCACACCCCCACCGCCCAGCCCCCGGACCGTCCGCCCCCGCCCACGGTGGACCCACCGCACCGGACACCCCGCAGCCGGCACCTGGCGAGCGAACCCACCCACCACACCACGGCCCTGAACCCGGGCAGGCCGGCTGCGCACATGGCCCGTGCACAGCACAGGCCGCAGCGGAACGTACGCGCCGCCCTTCCCGGCCCCGCCACCCGTGTTCCTTAGGAAACACACGCCCCGCACCTCGGTGGCATGTGCCTTGAGCGGCCTCATGGGCAGCTCCTAACGTGTCGAGCACCGGCCGGAAAACAAGCACACCCCACAGGTCCGCCGAAATGCGCCGGTCGAACTCCCGTACACAGGAAGCAATTTCCGGAAAGCGGGAGACGGCCAGGCGCGGCCCGCGGACATGAATACCCCCCGCCACGCCACACCCCTCTTGAGACACGACACAGGAGTCAGCCATGCCCCACACCGTCCGCCCGCAGGAGGCCACCCGATGAAGGCCCTGCTGCCCACCGGCCGACCCGAGGAAATGGTCGAGCTCGGCGAGAGTCAAGAGCCGCAGCCGGCGGCGGACGAAGCCCTGATCGAGGTGAGGGCGTTCTCCGTCAACCGCGGCGAGGTCTTCCAACTTCACGGACCGCTGCGCCCGGGAGGAGGCCGCCCCGGCAAGGACATCGCCGGCGTCGTCGTCCGCGCGGCGGCGGACGGCACCGGACCGGCCGTCGGCCGCCGGGTGGTCGGCCACCCGCCCGCCAACGGCTGGGCCCAGTACGTCGCCGTACCCACCCGCTCCCTCACCGAGATCCCCGACGACCTCTCCTTCGAGTCGGCGGCGGCCCTTCCCCTGGCCGGACTGACCGCACTGCGACTGCTGCGCACCGCGGGATCGGTTACCGGCAAGCGGATCCTGCTCACCGGAGCCTCCGGGGGCGTGGGCCACTACGTCACCGAGCTCGCCATCGGCGAGGGCGCCGAGGTCACCGCGATCACGGCCACCCCCGAACGCGGCAAGCACCTCACCGAGTTCGGCGCGACAGTGGCGCACGACCTCAGCGAGGCCGCCGGCCCCTACGACATCGTCATGGAATCCGTCGGCGGCACCTCCACCCCCCAAAGCCTCGCCCTGCTGAAGGAACGCGGACAGCTCATCTGGTTCGGCCAGGCCTCCCGCCAGCCCGCCCAGCTCAGCTTCTTCGAGTTCTTCAAGGGACCGCGCTCGGCGACCGTGCGCCACTTCCACTACGAGCACTTCGACGAGCCGTTCGGCACCGACCTGGCCCAACTCGTCAGCCTCGTCGCCAAGGACCGGCTGCACCCGCAGATCGGCCGCCTGGAGGACTGGCAGCACACCGCCACCACCCTCAACGACCTGCGCGACCGGAAGATCACCGGCAACGCCGTGCTCAGGGTCGGCTGAAGAGAACACCGCACACCAACCGCACCGCCGGCCGGCACGACGGCGCACCGCTGCTGACCTAAGGCCCCCACCGTGACGGGACGTTCATGGTGGGGGCCGTCATCACGCCGTGAACACGCAATCCCGCATCCGGCGCCGCACCCGTGTGGTGAGGTGGCCTTCCGCGTCCGAGTCCAGGGAGGCCGCCGTGTCCCGAACGCCGCAGGAGATCTTCGAGAGCCACGTGTACGCCGGCGCCGTGACCAGCAACGCCGATGCCCTTGCCGAGAACTTCACCGAGGACGGTGTCCTGGAGGCACCGCTCATGCCGGCCGGCGCCGCCTTCCCCCAGCGGATGGTGGGCCGCGAGGAGATCCGCAGCGTGATGGCGGCCTACTACGAACAGCAGGGGGAGCACGGCCGCGCACCGAACCTGGAGAAGTCCGGATACGTGCTGCACACCACCGCCGACCCCGACGTGTTCATCGCTGAGATCGACACGGTCTTCGACGGAGACGGAGACGGAGACGGTGAGGGGGACGGGGAGGGGGACGGGGACGGGGACGGGGACAAGGGTGACGTGGCCGTCGCGCTGGTACAGATCTTCCGCATCCGCGACGGGAAGATCGCCCACCTGCGTGACTACTTCGCGCCCGAGCTGATGAGCTGAGGACGCCCGAGACACCCGGGGCAAGGGTGGGGGCCGGCCGGGCGAGTACGGGCTACGAGTACGGGCTCGGGCGGTCAGATGGGGGACGGCTGGCCTGTCGGCAGCGGAAGCGGGCAGCAGCGCCGCATGAAGCCCCAGCCGCGTTTCACGTTGGCCGCGACCACTCTTGATGCACCGGACCCCCATGAACTGGCGCGGTTCTATCAGGGTCTGCTCGGGTGGCCGGTGCGGAAGGAAGAACCGGGCTGGGTTGAGATCGCGGCGCCGGACGGCAGTGCCGGACTGTCGTTCCAGAGGGAGCCGCTCTTCACTCGCCCGCAGTGGCCTTCCACACGGTCGGAGCAGCAGTTGATGATGCATCTGGACATCGAGGTGGACGAGCTTGCAGCAGCCGTCGAGCATGCGCTTGCTCTGGGGGCAACCGTGGCGGACTTCCAACCTCAGGCCGACGTACGCGTCCTGTGCGACCCGGCCGGCCACCCGTTCTGCCTGTTTGTGCGCACCGGCCTGAGCGCCTGAGGAGCTGGTGAACTGAGGCTTGTGCAACTTGAAGTTGATGGTCACAGGGTTGGTGCGGATCGTTGATCGCGTACTCGTGCTGGTTACGGACGATTGCCCACGCTCAAGATCGTCTGCCCGCGCGCTCAGCGACGGACGCGGTAGCGGATGTGGGTGGCCTGCGGAGTGTCGATCACCCGGACGATCTCCAACTCGATCTCTGACGGCAACACGTCGAACAGGCGACGGCCACGCCCGAGAAGCACCGGGATCTGATGGATCTGCACCTCATCCAGCACCCCGGCCTCGAGCGCCCGCTGCGCCGTGTACGCGCCACGCACCTGCACAGCTTTGCCTCCGGCTGCGGCCTTGGCCTGTGCCATTGCGCTCTCGATCCCATCGGTCACGTACGTCACCAGGGGATAGCCCCAGCGGGCGGCCGGGCCGGGCGGGCGGTGGCTGGGCACAAAGATCGGGAGACCGCCGTGATCACCACCCCAGTGATCCATGAGTTCGGCAGTCCGCCGTCCCGCGAGCACCGCACCGGCCGCATTCCATTCGTCCTGGAATTGCGCAGCCGGGCCGGACGGCCGGCCGGTCTCCCCGTCAGGGTCGGCCCACTTATGCAGCCGCTCGCCGTCGTCGCCGCCGAGGAAATCGTCGGTGTCGGCGATGTACCCGTCGAGTGACACCGACATGTCGAGCACTGATCTGGACACTTCGACCTCCTGTGGTCTTCCTCCGGACTGGTTTCACTGCGTGCAGACCTGGCGTGGCGGCATTACTCATCGGTCTGCCAGACGATCTTCACCACAGGCGCCCGCCCGCGACCAGCCCAGGAGACGGTCACCCACCGAGACCAGCCCCGATGACCAGCTGTTTTCAAGATGCACATCGCTCAGTGGTGAGTCTGCGGTGGCTGATGAGGGCTGCGGCATGGCGACGAAGGTGAGGAAGTGCTCGGCCTTGCGCTCGTAGCGGCGGTGCAGGCGACGGCATGGCGCCGGCCAGTGCGCCGAACTCTTCCGCGGGTGCAGACCCTGCCGCCTCCTGAGTCACCACGCTTCTGTCCCACCCGCCTGCCCAGCGCAGCCCGTCTCACCGCATCGTTGTTCGAAGTCGATTACCCCACCGGCAGACGCGCGAAAATCTATGTTGGCTGGAGTAGACATTGGGTCGTGGTCTGGTTATGGTTTCTCTCGTAGCCGAGATCAACGGGGCCTGGCAGAGACGAACTGCCGGCCAGCAGTACCTGTAGTCGCAGTGCGCAGGACGGTGCGGTGGTGGAGTTGCGAAGCCAGGGATGTTGCAGGACGGCGACGGGACTGACGACCGGACCGGGTGACCCGCAGTGATCAGGGGCCGCCGTGAGCAAGACCGCAGTTGACGCAGTGGCATTACCCGCAAGTGCAGTTCGCAGTACCCAGCAGTGAAGTCAGTGAGCAGCACCTCGGTGAAGGCGTCGGCTGCGGACGCGCGCACCGGGAAGTTCGGCAGTGGGGTTCTAAGCCAGAGCAGACGCAGGACGGGCGACGGGGCTGGCTGCCGAAGAGTGGCGCTGTCGCAGGCCACGGAGCGGTTCGCATCACCAGCAGTACGCAGTACAGCAGTACCAGCAGTACGCAGTCCCCCGTTGGTAAGTAGTTGAACACCGAGGGAAGAACGGAGGAGCCGAGCGCCATCAGGATCGCCCGGGCGGAAGTCTTGAGCCCGGGTACCGCAGGACATCGATAGTGAGGTGGTCTTCGGTCAAGCAACCGCGATCCCCGCATCCCCGACAGCATCCAGGTCGGGTCTGCGGAAACAGCAGGCCGGCGCAGTACCAGGGCCGGCAGATGGTGTAGCAGTTCCTTCGGGGCCCTGGCGCCAATGGCGCCAGGGCCCCTCCACGCGTTCCACAGAGAGGTGCGATGACAGCAGACGACTCGTACGACCGTCTCGATGACGACGACTACCCCGCCTACACCATGGGCCGGGCCGCCGAAGCGCTCGGCACCACCCAGGGCTTCCTCCGCGCCATCGGCGAAGCCCGCCTCATCACCCCGCTCCGCTCCGAAGGCGGCCACCGCCGCTACTCCCGCTACCAACTGCGCATCGCCGCCCGCGCCCGGGAACTCGTCGACCAGGGCACCCCCATCGAGGCCGCCTGCCGCATCGTCATCCTCGAAGACCAACTCGAAGAAGCCCAGCGCATCAACGCCGAATACCGCCGCGCCGCCGAATCACCGAACCCAACGTCCGCGGCCTGACACGGCCAAGACCTCCACCTCACCCAGGAGCTTCACAGCCGCCGCCCACGCATGCTGCCCGGCACGCTTACGTTCCGGGCAACGTCGTTTTTTGCGGTGGCTTTGTCATTGACTCCTCCTCCTCGTAAACGACTCCGTTGGGAAAGTCGTGATTCGAGCGGGGCTGTGTCGTTGGTCCTGCTATGGCTGTGGTCGTTGGCGGGGTGGTGGGGCGGGATGTCGTTGGAGTCGCGGTCGGATGATGGGGTGCCTGAGCTGACGGCTCGGGTGGTGCGGGCCGTCGTTTACGAGGAGGAGGAGTCAACATCCGGCTCGTCATGCGCACGGTCATGGACTGGCTGGCCATCGTGTTCGCAGCAAGGCGAGAACAGCAGGGTAGCCTTGGCGACCTGTGCTCTGACGTCATCACGCATCCGCCGCGCGGCTGCCCGTTGCCGCCGGGCATCGTCCTGCATCGTCTGAGCCTGCCGGAGTACGTCCACGAGCCACTCCGGGATCTCTTGTGTCGTCCTTCTCATCGTCACGGCTCCCGGCTCCGTCCTGGATACGGTCAGAATCCGGCAAGGCACGTCCAGGCGACAGGGGCCGTTGGGTCTGCCGATTCAGCGTTCGGGCCAGACTCATCGGCTGTGGCCTGGCCGGTCGACAGCACATGACCGACATGATCCTGGGGAGGCGCTCCTCATGGATGCGCAACAGCAACGATCACTGTCCTGCGAACTGTCTGAAACCGCTCGTGAACTGCGATGGACGGCGCAAGCCCTCATCGAGGAGAGTCGCGGACTATGCAAGACCAGCCGCCGGCTCACCAGTCGGAACGGTCAACTCCGCCGACGCCACAACCTCGTGCAAGGGGCACGCCGACCTTCGGACTGAGCGCCAGCCCAGCTCAGCGGTTCTGACGAGACAGCGCGGGAAGGGGCAGCAATTCAATCAGAGTGGCCACTGCACGGAAGTTGAGCCAGAACCCCGCCCGGTTCTGGCCGGTGCCGGTGCCGGTGCCGGTACCGGCCAGGGGGGCGGTCAGGGCCGCCTGGAGCCGTGATGGCCGTTGTGCTCGTCGCAGAACTTGTCCGGGAACTGGGCGACGATGCCCCTGGCGAGGACGTCAGCCAGCATCATCATGTGGTCGTTGGCCTTGTCGAAGTGCTTGACGGCGTTGGTGTAGCGGCCCTTGAGCAGGTCGGTGGCGTACACGACGGTTTGGTCGATGTGCTGGCTGAGCATCGGCTCGGTGACCGAGCGGGGCCAGTTCTTCGGATTCGCGTCGGACAGGAAGTCGGCGATGTCCTTGGCGTTCGCGTACCAGTCGTCGAGTGCCTTCTTCAGAGCGGGCTGGTCTCCGGCCTGCGCGGCCTGGAGGACGGGAACAGCCTGCTCGATGTGCGTGGTCAGCAGTGCGGTCAGCTGGTCTCCGGCAGCCTGTCCGTAGTAGGGGACGATCGCGGCACCGATGTCGCGCTGGTTGCGCAGGAGCCGGTCGAGGGCGGGATGGAGCTCGGGCTGGTTGTGGAAGAACGCGTCGACCGTGGTGTACGTCCACTGCATGTGGTCCGACCACAGGTCGTGCATCTCGGTGTAGAGGCCGATCACCTTCTCGTTCTGACCGGGCTTCACGGGCCCGGAATGGCTGCTTGCAGCCGCACCGGCCGCCAGGCCCGGGCCGGCCGCCGAGGCCACGCCGGCGCACGGGATGAGGAGCGTTGCCGCGACAGCCAGGCCCGCCACACTGGGCGCGAGGATCTTCCTCCGCCGTGGAATCTTGAACACAGGCTCTTCCTTTCACAGTGCGTCGCAGCCGCGACGGCTCATGGGGGAGTGGGAGACGGGGCGGCGCGCTGCGCCTGGTGGCGGGGCCATCGCCTCACAGGAGGCGGCCGCCGACCCGGCAGTGTGCGAGCCCTCACAACCCGCCACCCTGCTCCCATGGCGCGCACAGAGCCCGCGCCGCCCTGGTGGCACAGAGAGATCTCCACCCGAAGGGACGACGCGGGTGAGTCCAGGCGGCCGAGGCTGTTCTCGACCCCGCTCCCGCGATGACCTGTCGGGTGTCGGGTACGTCATCGTCCCGGGCCAGCCCTGACCCACACGCGCAGGCGTCGACTGTGTAGGCCTGCACCCGTGCGAGGTCACCTGTGGCGATCACCTCGACGAGTTCGGCGAAATCGATGGCGGGTTACCCGCGATTCGTAGCGCCGGCAGACGTTGCCGAAGGTGTCCTCGGTGTCGATGACAAGGCGGTTGACGAGGTGGGGGACGGCCTGAGTCATGGCTCCTTCTCATGTCTGGACGGGGACGGGCGAGGGTGCCGGTCGTTTGGGGTCAGGCCGCGTCGAGCAGGATCCGCGCCATCTCGTCGGGGCGCTCCAGCGCGGAGAAGTGACCGATGTTCGGCGAGCGGCTGGTGGCTGCCTTCGGTGAGGTCAAGGCCCTGTTCGACCCGGACAACCTGATGAACCCGGGCAAGTCGTCGATCCCAACCCGGTCGACGGGCAGCTGCGGCTCGGTCCCCGCTGGCGGCCGACGTCCGGGATCACGACGCCCTTCGGCTACCCGGAGGACGACCACTCCTTCACCCGCGCGGCGATGCGCTGTGTGGGCATCGGCAACTGCCGCAGCCAGCAGGGCGGCGTCATGTGCCCCTCCTACCGGGCCACGAAGGAGGAGGAGCACTCCACCCGCGGGCGCGCGCGGCTGCTGTTCGAGATGCTCGACGGGCACGCGGACACCCCCGTCGCCGGCGGCTGGCGTTCCACCGAGGTCCGTGACGCCCTCGACCTGTGCCTGGCCTGCAAGGGCTGCAAGTCCGACTGCCCCACGGGCGTCGACATGGCGACGTACAAAGCCGAGTTCCTGGCCCACCACTACGAGGGCCGGCTGCGTCCCGCGGCGCACTACTCCATGGGCTGGCTGCCCCTGGGGCCCGCCTCGCGCGCCTTGTCCCCGCTCTCGTCAACAGCGTGCTGCAGGCTCCCGGGCTGGCCCGCGCCGGCAAGCGGCTGGCAGGCGTGGCCGAGGCCCGCCAGGCACCGGCATTCGCCCCGCAGTCGTTCCTGCAGCGGTGGCAGGCCCGTGCCGCAGACGAACCCGATCCGGGCGATCCGCGCACCGTGGTGCTGTGGCCGGACACGTTCAGCACCTACTTCCACCCCTCGATCGTCATCTCGGCGGTCCGGGTCCTGGAGGACGCCGGATTCCGCGTCGCCGTGCCCACGCAGGCCGTGTGCTGCGGCCTGACCTGGATCTCCACCGGACAGCTGAGCGTCGCGAAGAGAGTGCTGCGCCGCACGCTCGACGTCCTGCGGCCCTACACCGAGGCGGGCACGCCGGTCATCGGGCTCGAACCCTCCTGCACGGCCGTGTTCCGCGCCGACGCGCCCGAGCTGATGCCCGACGACCAGGACGTGCAGCGGCTGGCCGGCCAGTTCCGCACCTTCGCCGAACATCTCGTCGGGCACGCGCCCGAAGGCTGGCAGCCGCCCGCGCCGGCCCGCCAGGCTCTCGTGCAGACCCACTGCCACCAGCACGCGATCATGAAGAACGACGCCGACCGGGAACTGATGCGCCGCGCCCACCTCGACGCCGACGTGCTGGACGAGGGCTGCTGCGGACTGGCCGGGAACTTCGGCTTCGAACGCGGCCACCACGACGTCTCCATGGCCGTCGCGGAACAGAGCGTCCTGCCGGCGGTCCGCGCGGCCGCCCCCGACAGCCTGCTCCTGGCCGACGGCTTCACACACCCGTTCCTGGCAGGCCGTCATCGCCCGTCACCGCGTTCTGTCACTGGCCGGCGGCCTCACTCTCGCGGCCGGCGCGGCCGCAGCCGCGCTGAGCAAGCGGGGCTGTCCCTCCTCCATCTCGCAGGCAGGTCTCCATGAGTGAACAGAACAGTGAACGGCCCCACGCCCCCTCGGGTTCACCCGCTCTGCGGGATCACGCCGGCCGCATCGTCGCCGCAGTGGGTGGCCTGCCCTTGACCCAAGCCGACAGCATTATTCGCGACATCTCCGCGCGCACCCCTATCAAAGAGCGGCCTGTTGCTCAGCTCATTGTCGACTGGGCGACCTCGGGGCGCCTGCCCGCAGACCTTCACAGCGAACTGCGCAGACAACTCGATGGGCGGCGAGGGGGCAGACGACAACCTCACGTCGTGACCACAGAGCCGACCAATCGAACGCACCCACCTGTTCCAGCTCGCCAAGCCCACCGCGGGCAGGCCCCGCCGCACAGCGACGCGTCCGCATCCGGTCCGCCCGGGACTGCGCGACCTGCACCGGATCCTCGAACACACCCCCGCCCTTGTGCTGGGGCGGCGACTGGACATACTCGCGTCCAACCGGATGGCCCGTGCGCTGCTCACCGACTTCGACGCACTGCCGCACCGCGAGCGGAACCTGGTGCGGTTCATGTTCTGCGACGAGAGCGCCCGCTCGCTGTATGCCCACTGGGACACCGACGCCCAGGACATCGTCGCCTCGCTCCGGCGTGACGCCGGACGCCATCCCCACGATCCGCTGCTGGCCGAACTCGTCGGCGAACTCTCCATCACGGATGAGGACTTCCGCCGCTGGTGGGCCGACCAGAACGTGTACCGGCACACGCATGGCAGCAAACACTTCCACCACCCGATCGTCGGCCCGCTCACCCTCAATTGCGAGTCCCTCACCCTGCCCGCCGACCCGGACCAGCGGCTGAGCGTCTACACCGCCGAGGCAGGCTCCAGCTCCGAAGAAGCGCTTGGGCTGCTGGCCGCGTGGATACAGCTGCCCGAGACCGCGCAGGGGCAGCACGCAGAGCATGAGACGCCCGCCGGTCCGCGAGGAGCGGCCGGCCAAAGTAGCTACGTCCCATGAGCCAGGATGGCCGGCGTTATGGAACACCGGCAGACACACCGGCAGACCTTGCGCGGCACGCCAGGTGGTGAGTGCGGGCCCGATCAGCGCGCATCGGAGACGTCGCTGGGATACGGGCGGTGTCGCGTCATGTTTCGGCAGTACCGTCGGGCAGGCGGCGCCTTCCCAGGCCGTAAACGAGGTCAGCCGGGGGCGCGTTGGGATCAGACGGGAGCGAACGGAACGAAACGGGTTGCCGAACGACGACACGAAATCCCTTGCCCCGCAATGAGACACGTCTGCCCTGAGGGCCCCGTCCCGGCTCGGTCCGCGAATCGACGCCAAACAACCACAGCGAAAAACGCTTCTTAAAGGGCGCCCTTCTGCGCGGGATCGAGGGGTGCCGAGTGTGCTGGGGCATCGGTCGGTGCGGCGGCCTGCAGTGCCGCCTGGACCCGGCGGTTGCTGGTCATGGTCGACGTGACGGCGGTCATGGTGAGCAGGAGGCCGGCGGCGGTGTAGAGCGGGGTGCGCACGTCGTAGGTGGTGGCCAGCCAGCCGCCGAGGAAGGCGCCGAACGGGGCGGCGCACATGGCGAGCATGCGGGAGGTGGAGGCGACCCGGCCCATCAGGTGGGCGGGGACGATCGACTGCCGCAGGGAGGGGCCGAGCACCATGGTGGCGCCCATGCCCGCTCCGCACACGGCGAGCGCCAGCCCGGCAATGTACGGGTTGGGGGCGGCGGCAAGGCCCAGGATGGCAAGCCCTTCGACTGCGGCCGTGCAGGTCAATGCGGTGCCGGTGCCCAGTCGCCGGCCCAGGAAGGAGGCGACGGCCGCGCCGAGCAGACCGCCGGTGGCCTCCGCCGTGAGGAGCAGGCCGAAGCCGTAGGTGTCGATGCCGAGGCGGTCGTGCGCGAAGAGGGCGAGGACGGTCTCCACGGCGAGGAAGGCGATGTTCCCGACCGCCGGACGCAGCGCGAGCCCGAGCAGCAGCCGGTCGCGGAAGACGTACGAGGCACCATCCCGCGCCTGCCGCAGCAGAGACTCGCGAACCTGAGGCACGGGCCGGGGCGTGGCGGGAAGCGACCGTACGAGCAGTGCGGAGATGGCGAACGACACCGCGTCGGCGAGCAGCGGCACTGCCCGCCCGAGCGTGAGCAGGGCGCTGCCCGCGGGCGGCCCCGCGAAGCCGGACGCGGCGGTCTGGGCGCCGCGCAGGCGGGAGTTGGCGCGCTCCAGCAGTGCGGGATCGCGGCCGAGCAGATCCGGCAGATAGGCCGTGGCGGCCGTGTCGAAGAAGAGTCCGCCGAGGCCGAGCAGGAAGGCGACACCCGCGAGCAGCGCAATGCTCAGCACGTCGAGCACGGCCGCTGCCGCCGGTATCGCGAGCAGCACCGCACGCGCCGCATCCGCGACCCACATCGTGCGCCGGCGGTCCCAGCGGTCCACCAGCGCACCGCCGAGCAGCCCGAACAGCAGCCACGGCAGCGTCCCGGCCGCCGTGACGACGGCGAGCGCCATCGGATCCCGCGTCAACGTCAACGCGATCAGCGGCAGCGCGGCATGCGACACCCCGTCGCCGAGCGAGGACACCGTCTGCGCGGTCCACAGCCGTCCGAACCCGGCCGGCAACTTCCCGATGCCTGAGGTCACTTGGCGTCCCCCTCGGCCTGCTCGCCCGATGCGGGGTGGAACAGTGCGAAGACCAGCGACGCATCCGGCAGCGACGGATCGGACAGCTCCCGGTACTCGTCCGCCAGCGCCTGCAGTCGCACCCCCAGCTGCGCGAACTGCTCGTCGGTGAGCCGCAGATGCGCCATCCGTACGTGCCGCTCGCCCTCCGCCGGCGCCGCCTCCAGGTCCGCCACCGCATGCCGCATCAGCACATCCGGCCCTCCCTCGCCCGGATCGGGCAGCTCGATCGACCGCGCGGCCATCGCGTAGTACCGCTCGGTGACCCCCCGCACCTTCCGCGTCCGCACCACCTTGACCAGTCCGGCCCGCTCCAGCAGCCGCACGTGATAGCTGGAACTCCCCTTCGCAAGGCCCACCCGCGCGGCGATCTGCGTAATCGTCGCCGGCTCGAAGCGGAGCACGGCCATGATCCGGTGACGGGTGAGATTGGAGACGGCGCGCAGCTGCTCGTCCGTGGTGACGTGAAACGTCTCGGGAAGATCATCGGTAGGCATGCCCCCAATGGTCAACGTTTCTTGACCATTAGGCAAGGGGTTTGACCCGGGCTCCCGAAATCGCCTGCCCGGCACGTGGCATCGGCTTCACCGCGCTGCACCGCGGCGCCGTCGAGGCTCGCGCGAGGGGCCCGCCCCGGGCCAAGACGGGAGGGGCCCTGGCCGGAGGAAGCCGGCCGCTCCGGCGGAAGGGAGTCGTTCATGGACGAGCAGGGTGAGTACGTCGGCGTCGTTGTGCCCGGCGCGGGCGCCAGCGGATACGTCACCGGTGTTGTTGGTTCATGCGGCCCTCGCTGGTGTCGTCGGGCATCCCCGCGATGAGGTCGGCAGTCCTGCCTGTGAGGTCGTTGTCGTCCGTGCCGACCTGCAAAGAGGGCAGGCCGTCTCGATAGCCGCCGCTGACCGCGAAGGCGGGCGGCCTCGAATCGGCGGGCGGGGCGGCTGGCTGTGACGTTGTCCAGCGGCCCGGCGTGACGTCTTCCAGCGGCCCCAGTAGATGAAGATCCTGTGCCTCCTGGACGTCTTCAAGTGGCCCCGGGGGTCGGCTTGCGCTGGGACCACTTGAGGGGTTCTGCGGGCTCTTCTCCAGGGGGCTCGGGGCGTCTGAGGCTTTGGTCGTAGGTCGTAGGTCGGTGGTGAAGTGATCGGCGGAACCGGAAGATTGGCGATGTGGAGTCTTCTGGTTTTGATGTGGACGCCTTCCTGCAGCAGCCGCTCACCGCTCGTATCGCGACGAGCGGGCCGACAGTGCGTCCTGTCTGGTTTCTCTGGGAAGAAGGAGCCTTCTGGACCTTGACGGGCCCATGGGCCCGGCTGTTCGACCGGGTGAAACGTGACCCCAACGTCGCCCTCGTGGTGGACGAGTGCGATCTTGCGACGGGGCGTGTCCGGCAGGTGACCGCTCGGGGCCAGGCCGAGCTTGTACCCTTCGATGTGCCGCGGGGGCGGCGCAAGCTTGTCCGCTATCTGGGAGCGGACGAGGCTTTGTGGGACGAGCGGTTCGTGCACTACCTGCACGATGATCCGGGCGAACGAGGCACGATGTGGCTGCGTTTGATGCCTGCCTCGCTCACCGCGACGGACCTCAGTTACTCCGTGGCGTCGTGACCCTCGGGCTGTGCCAGGCGGTAGCCCAGGGGTGTTGCGACGTGCTTGACGGCCTGCCCCGTGCGCAGGGTACGGATCAGACCGGCGCGCCGTAGCACTGCGGCGTGCCGGCTGGCTGCGGCGTCCGAGACGCCGAGCAGTGAGGCCAGTTGCCGTCCGGTCGCTCCTCCGGACGTGACGATCGCCTTGAGGGTTTCGGCTCTGCCGGCTCCCAGCAGGGACCGGAGCGCTGCCAGGTGGCCCGGTTCGGTCCGTGGAGGAGCGCCGGTGGGGAGCCGGACGGTCAGGTGGTCGTCGGCGGGCTCGGCAAGAGTCACCCGCCGGCTGAGGGCTACTGCCTGGATCCGAAGCGGACGCTCGCCGAGTTCCAGGTCCGCGTCGAAGGCTATCGGCACCTCCAGGACGCTGCGGCGGAGCCTGATTCCGTGTCCGAGCCGGTGGAGCATCACCGAGGCTCCCCTACTGACGCACGTGTGTGACAGGTTCGTCATACGGGCTGCGACCGCCGAGCAGATGTCCGCGCGGCGCGGTTCGATGGCGTCGCTGCGCAACCGGCCGATGCGCTTGGCCAGAACGCTGTGGGCCCGATCGTCTCCTTCGGCGAGGGCTTTGGTGAACGGCGTGGGCCCGCGGCGGGCGAACAGGTGAGAGAGGTACAGGTCGCTGATGCCCGCGGCGAGATCAGGCGCGATACCTCGCGAGTACAACTGCGTCAGTAGCGGCAGATCCGGTCGATGATCCGGTCGGCGGTCTTGGTCCACTTGAACGGCCGCGCGGTGTCGTTCAGAGGCGACTACGCATCTCGAAACTGGCTCACTAGCTTCAACTGGTCGGCAGCGCGACAGCCTCGGGCACCGGGTATACGATGTAAACGTCAGGAGTAAAGAGATGTCACGGCGAAGTACTGCGGGCGCGGCTCCTGGCTCACCTCGGGACATCAGCATGGTCATCACACGACGGGCCGCAGTCGCAACGACCGCTGCCGCT
>NZ_JBEXDZ010000176.1:0-19030 GCF_040606085.1 Streptomyces sp. NPDC005485
GCGCGGCCCCCCGCGGCGCGCCCCGCCGGCCCCCACCCCGGCCGGACGGCGTCAGGAATCGGTGGCCTCCAGCGCCGAGAGGTCGAGGCGGGCGAGCCGCTCGGGGTCGGCGAGGATGTCGACGGCGACGATCCGTCCGTCCGCGACCGTGACGCCCATGACGCCCATCGGCTTGCCGTCGAGCATCGTGACGACGCCCACCGAGCCGTTGACGAGCACGAGCCGGGAGGACACGGCGACGCTGCGGAACATGACCGCCTGTCCGGCCACCGCTTCGGCACCGCGGACAAGCTTGGACACGGCCGCGCCGCCGACGAGCGCTCCGGCGTCGGCGCGCAGCACCACATCGGGGTCGAGGACGGCGACGAGCGCCTCGAAGTCGCCACCGCGGGCGGCGGCGAGGAACGCGTCGAGCACCTTCTTCTGGCGTCCGAGGTCGGGGTCGGGCGTGGGGGCGGAGCCCTGGACGCGGCGGCGGGCGCGGCTGGCGAGCTGACGAGTGGCGGCCGAGGAGCGGCCCACGATGGACGCGATGTCGTCGAAGGGCACCGCGAACATGTCGTGGAGCACGAAGGCGAGCCGTTCCGCGGGCTCCAGGGTTTCCAGGATCACCAGCAGGGCGAGCCCGACGGAGTCGGCGAGCAGCACCTCCTGCTCGGGGTCGATCCGCTCCAGGGAGCTCACCACCGGGTCGGGAACGTAGGTGTCCATGGGTTCTTCCCGGCGGGAGGTGCGCGAGCGCAGCATGTTGAGGCAGACCCGTCCCACGACGGTGGTGAGCCACCCGCCGAGGTTCCTGATGTCCTCGGTGTCGGTGCCGCTGAGCTTGAGCCAGGTCTCCTGAACGGCGTCGTCCGCCTCGCTGAGCGAGCCGAGCATCCGGTAGGCCACCGCCCTCAAATGGCCGCGGTGGTCCTCGAATTGCCGCGCGAGGTCGTTCTCGTTCATCGTTCCCCCATGGAAGTGCCGTGTCCGTCGTGTTCCGTCGTTTCCGTCACAAGATCAACGCCTGATCAAAACACACGGGTCACTTCCCCCGGAAGGCCGACGCATGCCGGGCGCCCCTTGCCGCGTACCCCTCCCGTGCGTCCTCGGAGGTGAGGGTGAGCGCGGCGGACATCGCGGTGCGGTCGAGGGCCGCGGCGAGCCCCGCGTCCGCGTAGGCGTCGATGTCGCGTTTGACGCCCTGGACGGCGAGGGGCGCGTTCGCGGCGATTTCGGCGGCGACGGCCCGGGCGGTCTTGTCCAACTCGTCGGGAGTGACGACGAGTTGGGCCAGGTGCAGGCGCTCGGCCGTGGCGGCGTCGATGCGGCGCCCGGTAAGGGCGAGGAGTTTCGCCCATCCGGCACCCGACTCGCGGGCGATCCGCAGGTCGCCTCCCGCGTCGACCGCGACCCCGATCTGTGCCTCCGGGAGCGCGAAGACCGCGTCGTCGGCGACGACTCTGATGTCCGCCATCAGCGCGAGCTCGAATCCGAAGCCGAGGCAGTAGCCGTGCACGGCCGCGACCACCGGCTGCGGGAGCCGGGCGAAGGCGGCGAACCGTTCGTGCGCCCAGCGGATGCCCTCGTAGTAGTTGCGGGCGCGCTCGGCGTCCGAGCGTCCGCTGATCACGCCGCCGGGCGCCGCCACGTCGATGCCCGCGCAGAAGGCCCGCCCCTCGGCTCGCAGCAGGACGGCACGCAGGGAGGTGTCGAAGCGGATCCGGTCGGCGAACAGCCCGAGTTGGCGGGTGGACTCCCAGCTCCACGCGTTGAGCTTGCCCGGGTGGCAGAGGGTGAGGATGCCCAGCCCGTCCTCGATGTCGAGGCGCAGCCGCTCCTCACCCTCCGGGATGTCGGTACGTGTGATGTCGATCATCGGCCGGCCCTCCGGGTTCTGATGAGTCGTCAGAACCCTAGGGGGCGTGGGCTATCGGTTGAAGAGTTCGAACGCGACGGCCGGTTTCCCGCCGAAGCGCTCACCCGCGGCCCGGGTGCTCGTGTTCAGGAAGTCGCGGCAGTACGTCTCCGGGTCCTCACTCGTCAACACCTCGATGTACGTGCGGTGTTCGAGCAGCGAGTTCACCGCGCGCTCCAGTCCTGGCGTCGCGTCGACCGCGTGGGTGGGTGTCGAGGAACCGGCGACGGCGACCCAGCGGACACCGTTCCAGGGTGTGAGGCCCTGCTCGATGAGCTCGGGGAAGATCCACCGGTTCCCGGCGTCCCCGGCGGCGTCCAGGGTGGCGCGCCCCACCGCCACGTGGTCGGGGGTGTTCCAGACCACCCCGCCCCAGGTGTCGCGGTGGTTGAGGGTGATCACCAGCTCCGGTCGGTGGCGGCGGATCGCGGCGGCGATGTCCCGGCGCAGCGCCGTGCCGTACTCGATGACGCCGTCGTGGTGATCCAGGAACTCCACCTCCGACACACCGACGACGGCCGCGCTCGCCCGCTGTTCCGCCTCGCGCAGCGGGCCGCACTTGGCGGGCTCCAGCGTGTCGATGCCGGCCTCGCCGCGGGTCGCCAGCACATAGACGACCTCGCAGCCGGCGTCGGTCCACCCGGCGATCGCCGCCGAGCAGCCGTACTCGAGATCGTCCGGGTGGGCGACGACGGCGAGGGCCCGCTGCCAGTCGTCGGGCATGGGCTTGAGCTGGGGATTCGTCGGCTCTGTCATGCCCGCAGACTAGGACGTGCCGGGCGGCGGCGGGTCAGTTTTCGTCGCGGGTGAGGGCCAGCAGCCGGTCCAGGACCCGCTGCCCACCGGCCCGTACGCCGTCGTGCTCGAACTCGTCGGTGACCCAGGTGCGCAGGCCGCGCACCGAGCGGGCCGTGCGCAGCGCGTGCTCGGTGTCGACGTACATGTCGTCGTGGTAGACGGCCGCGGCGACCGGCACCTCGTTGGCGGCCAGGCGCGCGGAGTCGTACAGCGGTGTCCAGTCCGTGCGCGAGGCCAGCTCCTCGGCGGTCTCGCGCAGCGGACGCAACGCCGGGTCGGTGTCGAACATCCAGGGGTGCACGGACTCGCCGGTGAACAGCAGCGGCCGGTCCTCCGTGAGCGTCTTGGCCGCGTCGAACTGCGGGAACTCGGCGCGCACCCGTTCGGCGGACCAGTCGGTGGGACGCGTGTCCTGGCCGTAGATCGCCTCGTGGACGAGGGCGTACAGCGGGTGGCCCGCGTACGACAGGAGGCCCTGGACCTCCTCCTGGAAGGCGTCGGAGAGGGCCGGGCCCCCGGGGGTCGGGACGAAGGCGTGCTCCAGCAGGAAGTGCAGCCGGTGGCTGCCCTCGCTGCCGCCGAGGAGGATGCCGAGCGACTGGAAGGCCTCGACGGTGAGCTTGTAGCCGCCGATCAGGACGGGCTCGTGCTGGAGCAGGTACTCGGCGATCTGCCGGGCCCGTTCGACGTCCTGCGGGTAGCGGGCGTAGTGCGCGGCGACCTTGCGTTCGATGCGCGGGTAGGCGGCGCGGTAGACCTCGTCGGCATGCGCGTCGAGCGAGGGCAGGCCGCCGGTGATGACGGCGGCGCGCAAGCCCTCGGGCGCTGTGGACAGGTAGTTCACCGTGCAGAACCCGCCGAAGCTCTGGCCGAGGACGGTCCAGGGGGCGCCGCCGGTGAGCGCGGGACGGATGGCCTCGCAGTCGCGGACGATGGAGTCGGCGCGGAAGTGCGTCAGATAGTCGGCCTGCGCGCGGGGGCCGCCGCGCAGTGGCAGGGTCTGCCGGTTGGCGGGCGTGGAGTGACCCGTGCCGCGCTGGTCGAGCAGCAGCACCCGGTACTCCTTCAGGGCCCGGCCGAGCCAGGCCGGCTTGCCGACGAACCGGTTGGCGCCGAACCCGGGCCCGCCCTGGAGGTAGACCAGCCACGGCAGGTCGGCCCCCGCCTTCTCACTCGCGACGACCTCCCGCGCGTACAGCTCGATCTGCTCCCCGGAGGGGTTGCCGTGATCGAGGGGCACACCGAAGTGGCGGTCGGTGAGGACGACACCGGGCTGGCGATAACTGACGGTCAACGGGGCTCCCGAGACGGACGGATGGCGGACCGCGTCCCAGTTCAGCACATGTTCGACCGGTGGCCGAGCCCGGGGATCAAGAATTCCTTACTGTACGGCGGATCAGCTGCGGAGGCCGGCGCGGGCCGCGGCGGGCCATTGGAGCCACTGACCGCTTTCTCAGCGCGCCGACAGGCTGGAGCGTCGTACCACCAGCTCCGGCTGGAGGACGACCCGGCGGTGGGCGTGCGGGGTCATGGCGGTCTCGGTCTCCTCCAGGAGGAGTTCGGCGGCGAGGGCGCCCATGGTGACGGCCGGCTGGCGGACGGACGTGAGGGGGACGGCCGCTGCCGCGGCGAACTCGATGTCGTCGTAGCCGACGATCGCGAGGTCGTCGGGGACGCCGACGCCTGCCGCGTACATGGCCTGCAGGACGCCGAGGGCGAGCAGGTCGTTGGCGCAGAACACGGCGGTCGGGCGGTCGGCGAGACCGAGGAGGCGGGCTCCCGCGTCGCGACCCGCGGCGACGTCGAGGCGCTCGGTGGGCAGCTCGCGCAGCCGGTCCGGGCCGAGACCGGCCTCGGCGAGCGCTTCGAGGGCGCCCGCGCGCCGGTCGCGGACCTGGTTGAAGCCGGGCGGCCCGCTGACGTACGCGATGGAGCGGTGTCCGGCGTCGACGAGGTGCCGTACGGCGAGTGCGCCGCCCGCCACGTCGTCCACGGAGACCGAGCATTCGGTGGTGCCCTCGGCGACCCGGTCGACCAGCACGAACGGGATGCCGTGGCGGCGGAACGCCTGGATGTTGCGGCCGGTCGCGTCGGCGGGCGTCAGCAGGACCCCGCGCACCCGCTGCTCGGCGAAGAGCGACAGGTACTCCGCCTCCTCGCCCGCGCTCTGTCCGCTGTTGCAGACCATCACGCCGAGGCCGGCCTCGCGCGCGGCCCGCTCGGCGCCGCGGGCGACGTCGACGAAGAAGGGGTTGCCCATGTCGAGGACGAGCAGGCCCATGATCCGGCTGCGGCCGGCGCGCAGCTGGCGTGCGGACTCGCTGCGGACGTAGCCGAGCCGGTCTATCGCGGACAGGACCCGGGCGCGGGTCTCGGAGGCCACCGAGTCCGGACGGTTGATCACGTTGGAAACGGTGCCCACCGACACTCCGGCGGCGCGGGCGACGTCCTTGATACCCACCGACTGGGACATCGGACAGAGACCTCCAGTAGAACGTGGGGCGGCGACGGCAGGCAGACCTTCACATTACCGTCGCCGCCCCGTACGGCGGCTCGGGTCAGGCGGGCAGCGCGAATTCCACGACGTGGAGCGCCGAGGCCGTGGTGCCGGTCGACGTCTCCTGGTACATGAAGGCCAGGACGTTGTCCGACTTCACCCGCAGCTCGTCGATCACGACCTCGCCGAACGCGTTCAGGGCGCTGCCGTCGTACAGCACCGCCCAGTCCGTGTAGCCCGAGGCCTTGGACGCGGCGGCTATGCGGCCGAAGGGGAACACGGCGTAGGCGTTGTCGTACTTGTCGAGGACCAGCTTGGTGCGCTGGCTGGAGTTCAGCGCGACCGGGATCTCGGTCTTCTGCCAGGTGCCGGAGGAGTTCTTGCGGAGGTGGAAGGCCCGGCCGTTGGCCGTGCGGTCGCCGACGTAGTTGGTGGTGCACTGACCGAAGCGGCCGGGGACGTAGCTGATGATCGCGTGCGGCAGGCCGGCGGAGTCGGTGAACTGGCTCTCCTGGTTCATCAGGGAGTGGTCCGGGTTCAGGGCGTCGACGACCAGGCCCGCGTCGGTCACGGCGACCGTGTCGGAGGTGCCCGTGGTGGCGACGAGCGCGGCCGTGTCGTTGCGCCAGGTGCGGCCGCGGTCGGTGGAGTAGACGTAGCCGGTGTCGTGGTTGGTGATGCCGCCGCTGTTGCACATCACGGCGGCGTTCTGCTCGCGCCAGGTGAAGAAGGAGTGCAGTCGGCCGTTGACGTCGTAGTCGATGCCGTGCAGGTACATGTTGCGGGCCGTCGAGGAGCCGTGCGTGCTGGTGTAGGTACCGGTGGAGCTGCTCCACTCCCCCAGGGCGGTCCAGGTCGAGCCGTCGTACTCGGCGAGCGCGTTGCGGCCGTTGCCGGAGATGCCGACGCGGTAGCTGAGCTGCAGCTTGCCCTCGGGGGTGGAGACGAACTGCGGGTAGGTGAACTGGGTGGTGAGGGCGAGGCCGTCCAGCGAGGTCTGGATCGAGCCGAAGACGGCGGAGGTCCAGGACGTGGTGCCGGGGTTGTCCAGCAGTCCGGCTATGGACTTCACGTAGAAGTAGCCGTCGCTGTGGGAGTCCATGTTCAGGTGCAGCCGGCCGTCCACCTTGGAGACGCCCATGGAGATGACGTTGTGCGAGTCGCTGCTCTTGAGCTGGTGGGAGAGGGTGACCTTGGACCAGCTGCTCGCTCCGAGCGCCCGCCGTGCGACCACGGCGTTCCTGGTGGAGGTGTACCAGGCGGCGTACTGGTAGCCCTTGTACGTCAGCAGGCCGTTCTTCTGGAACGAGTTGTTGTTGACCAGGCCGTCGTAGGAGACGAAGAACAGGGCCTGGCTGTCGAGCGTCGTGGTACCGGTCTGGGTGACCGAGGGGCCGGGGTTGGCCGCCCGTGCGGTGCCGGCGGCGAAGGCGGGGGTCACCACGGCTCCGGCGAGGGCGCCGGCCAGCAGGGTGCGTCGTCTCATCTCGGGGACTCCGTTGTCGTGCGGGGACGGGGGACGAGCAGGGTCAGGCGAGGTGGAACACTTCCGTGAGCGGTTTCATCGCCTCGTCGGGGCGGGCCCCGTCGAGCGATTCGAAGAACGGGGACATCTCGGCCTGCCAGCGGGCGTTGACCTCGGTGGCCTCCATGCCGGCGACGGCGGCGGCGAAGTCCTCGGTCTCCAGGTAGCCGACGAGCAGGCCGTCGTCCCTGAGGAAGAGGGAGTAGTTGTGCCAGCCGGTGGCCGAGAGAGCTTCGAGCATCTCCGGCCACACGGCGGCGTGGCGTTCGCGGTACTCGGCGAGCCGGTCCTCGCGGACCTTGAGGAGGAAACAGACGCGCTGCATGAAGTACCGCTCCTGACTCAGAAGTTGAACTGGTCGATGTTCTTCGCGGTGAAGACGGTCGGCTTGCCGAGGCTGATCACGCCGTCCTTGCCGATGGTGTACGAGCCCATGTCGCCGGCCTTGAAGGTCTCGCCCTCCTTGCCGGTGATCTGTCCGGAGGACAGCGCGACGGCCGTACGCGCGGCCAGCTCGCCGAGCTTCGCCGGGTCCCACAGCTCGAAGCCCTCGACGGTGCCGTTCTTGACGTACTTGCGCATGTCGTTGGGGGTGCCGAGGCCGGTCAGCTTGACCTTGCCCTTGTACTTGGAGCCGGACAGGTACTGGGCGGCCGCCTTGATGCCGACTGTGGTCGGGGAGATGATCCCGGCGAGCTTGGGGTGCTCCTGGAGGAGGCCCTGGGTCTGCTGGAAGGACTGCTGGGCGTCGTCGTTGCCGTACGCGACCTTCACCAGCTTGATGTTCTTGTACTTGGGGTCCTTCAGCTCGTCCTTCATGAAGTCGATCCAGGTGTTCTGGTTCGTCGCGGTCTGCGCGGCGGACAGGATCGCGATCTCGCCCTTGTAGCCGATCTGCTCGGCGAGCAGCTGCACCTCGGTGCGGCCCAGGTCCTCGGCGCTGGCCTGCGAGACGAAGGCGTTGCGGCAGTCGGTCTTGGTGTCGGAGTCGTAGGTGACGACCTTGATCTTGTTCGTCATGGCCTGCTTGAGGGCGGTGCACAGGGCGCCCGGGTCCTGCGCGGACACGGCGATCGCGTTGACCTGCTGCTGGGTGAGCGTGTTGACGTAGCTCACCTGGCCGGAGGTGTCGGTGGCGCTGGAGGGGCCGACCTCCTTGTAGCTGGAGCCCAGCTCCTTGAGCGCCTTCTCGCCGCCCTTGTCGGCGGAGGTGAAGTACGGGTTGTTGACCTGCTTGGGCAGGAAGCCCACGGTCAGGCCCTTCTTGGTGGCCGCGTTCGGGTCGGCCTTGCCGGCGCTGGCGGCGGAGCCCGTGTCGTCCTTGACGTCGTTCTTGGTGGTGCCGCCGCAGGCGGTGGCGGCCAGCGCGAGGGACGTGACGGCGGCGAGGGCCGCACAGGTACGGCGGATCGAGGACTTGCGCATGGTGAGGGTCCTTTTCGAGGGTGAGCGGAGCGGTTGAAGGGCGGCCGGGTGGGAGTTACGCGGCCGGAGTGGATGCCTTGGAGACGGGTGGCACCGGCGGGGCGGCGGTTCTGCGGCCCGCCCTCGCCACGGCGATCTGGCGCGCGACCCGGGGGCCGAGCACGGAGAGGACGAGCAGGACGCCGGTGACGACGATCTGCGACTGGGCGGAGACGTCCTGGAGGCTCATCACGTTCTGCAGCACGCCGAGCAGGAAGACTCCCGCGATCGCGCCGCCGAGCGTGCCCTTGCCGCCGTCGAAGTCGATACCTCCGAGGAGGACGGCCGCGATGACACCCAGTTCGAGTCCGGTGGCGTTGTCGTAGCGGGCGCTGGCGTAGTGGAACGCCCAGAAGATGCCGGTGAGCGAGGCCATGAACCCGGTCGCCACGAACAGCAGCAGCTTGTGCCGCTTGACGCGGATGCCGGCGAACCGAGCGGCCTCCTCGCTCGCGCCGATCGCGAAGAGCGAGCGCCCGAACGGGGTGGCGTGCAGCACGACCACGGCGATGGCGAGCAGGACCAGGAAGGGCAGGAAGGCCTGCGGGAGGAAGGTGTCGCCGAGGCGTCCGGCCGCGAAGTTCAGGTACTGGGTGGGGAAGTCGGTCACCGCGTCCGAGCCGAGCACGATCTGTGCGATGCCCCGGTAGGCGGCGAGGGTGCCGATGGTGACGGCGAGGGAGGGCAGTCCGAGCCGGGTCACCAGCAGGCCGTTGACGAGCCCGCAGACGACTCCGAGGAGGAGGCAGATCGGGATGATCGTCTCGATGGTCATGCCCTGGTTCCACAGGGCGCCCATCACGGAGCCGGAGAGTCCGGCGGTGGAGGCCACCGACAGGTCGATCTCACCGGCGACGACCAGCAGGGTCATCGGCAGCGCGATCAGCGCGATCGGCAGCGTGCTGCCGATCAGGAAGGACAGGTTGAAGGCGTTGCCGAAGCCGTCGACGAAGCCGAACGACATCAGCAGGACCACGAGGAGGAGGGCGCCGACGACCGTGTCCCAGCGGATGGCCCGCGTCCAGTTGGAGTCAGCCATGACGGGCGTTCCTCTTCTTCAGAGCGGACGCCACGCGCAGGGCGACGACCCGGTCGACCGCGATGGCGAGGATGAGCAGGATGCCGTTGATGGCGAGCACCCATACGGAGCTGACGCCGAGGGCGGGCAGGACACTGTTGATGGAGGTCAGCAGCAGGGCGCCGAGGGCGGCGCCGTAGACGCTGCCGGAGCCGCCGGTGAAGACGACGCCGCCGACGACGACCGCGCTGACGACGGTGAGTTCGTAGCCGTTGCCGGTGCCGGAGTCGACGTTGCCGAAGCGGGCCAGGTACATCGCGCCGGCGAGGCCCGCGAGGCCGCCGCAGAAGGTGTACGCGGCCAGGATCCGCTTGCGCACCGGGATGCCGGCGAGCCGTGCGGCCTCGGGGTTCGAGCCGAGCGCGTACAGCTCGCGTCCGCTGCCGAAGTGCTTGAGGTAGTAGGCGGTGGCGATCAGCACGGCCAGCGCGATGAGCGCCAGCCACGGAACGGCCGACAGACCGCCGGAGCCGAAGTCCACGAACCCGCCGGGCAGGTCGGCCGCCGTGATCTGGCGTGAGCCGACCCAGATCGAGTCGATGCCCCGGATGATGTAGAGGGTGCCGAGCGTGACGACGAGCGCGGGCACCTGGCCGAGGCTCACGAGCAGCCCGTTGAGGAGGCCGAAGCCGACGCCCAGCAGCACTGCCAGGGCGATGGCGATGACGGGGTTGCCGCCGCCCTGGAGGTACGTACCGGCGGCGAAGGCGCTGATGCCGAGCGTCGAGCCGACCGACAGGTCGACGTTGCGGGTGATGACGACCAGGGACTGGCCGGTGGCGACCAGGACCAGGATGGTCGCGTTCAGCAGCAGGTCCTTGATGCCCTGCTCGGACAGGAACTCGCTGTTGCCGGCCTGTGTGATGCCGATCATCACCAGGAAGACGACCAGGATGGCGAGTTCGCGCATCTTGAAGACGCGGTCGACCAGGCGCGTGCCGCTGGACTTGGGCGCCTCGGCGGCGGGGGCGGGGTTGGGAGCGGTCACCGTCATGCGGCGGCCCTCCCGGTGGCTGCGGCCATCACGGATTCCTCGGTGGCTTCGGAACGCGGGATCTCGGCGGTCAGGCGGCCCTCGTGCATCACGAGCACGCGGTCGGCCATGCCGAGGATCTCGGGCAGGTCGGAGGAGATCATCAGCACCGCCACGCCGTCGGCGGCCAACTCGCTGAGCAGTCGGTGCACTTCGGCCTTGGTGCCGACGTCGATGCCACGGGTCGGCTCGTCGACGATGAGCACCTTGGGGCCGGTGGCCAGCCACTTGGCGAGGACGACCTTCTGCTGGTTGCCGCCGGAAAGCGTGTTGACGGTGTCGGCGATCCTGGCGTACTTCACCTGGAGCTTGACGGCCCAGTCGAGCGAGCGGCTGCGCTCGGCGCCGCGGTCCATCAGGCCGGCCTTGACGGTCGTGCGCAGGCCGGTGAGCCCGATGTTGCGCTCGATGGACATGTCCATCACCAGGCCCTGGGCGCGCCGGTCCTCGGGGACGAGGGCGAGCCCGGCGGCCATGGCGGTGGAGGGGGCCCCGTTCGTCAGGGTGCGCCCGTCCAGCTCGACTTCGCCGGCGTCCCACCGGTCGATGCCGAAGACGGCCCGGGCGACCTCGGTGCGTCCGGCGCCGACGAGTCCGGCCAGGCCGACGATCTCGCCGCGCCGGACGTCGAAGGAGACGTCGGTGAAGACGCCCTCGCGGGTCAGCCGGCGCACGCTGAGCGCCACCTCGCCGGGCCGCACGTCCTGCTTCGGGTACAGCTCGTCGAGGTCGCGGCCGACCATCCGTCGTACGAGGTCGTCCTCGGTCATGCCGTCCAGCGGCTCGCTGGAGATGAGGGCGCCGTCGCGCAGCGTGGTGACCCGCCGGCAGATCTGGAAGATCTCCTCCAGGCGGTGCGAGATGAACAGCACCGCCGAGCCCTGCTCGCGCAGGGTGCGGACGACGCCGAAGAGGCGTGCCACCTCGCTGCCGGTCAGGGCCGCGGTCGGCTCGTCCATGATCAGGACGCGTGCGTCGAAGGAGAGGGCCTTGGCGATCTCGACGATCTGCTGGTCGGCGATGGACAGGCCGCGCGCGGGGCGGTCGGGGTCGAGCTCGACGCCGAGCCGCTGCATCAGGGCGAGGGTGGCGGCGTGGGTGGCCTTGTGGTCGATCCGGCCGAGGGCGCGCCGGGGCTGGCGGCCCATGAAGATGTTCTCGGCGATCGAAAGGTCGGGGAAGAGCGTGGGCTCCTGGTAGATCACGGCGATGCCGGCGTCGCGGGCATCGGCGGGTCCGTGGAAGACGGTCGGCTCGCCGTCGAGCAGCACGCTGCCGGTGTCCGGTCGGTGCACACCGGCGAGCGTCTTGATGAGGGTCGACTTGCCCGCGCCGTTCTCGCCGGCGAGGGCGTGCACTTCGCCGGGGAACAGGTCGAGGGACACGTCCCGCAGGGCGCGCACCGCGCCGAAGGACTTGGAGATGTCCTTCAGTGCCAGCACGGGGGCCGGACCCGGATCGGACCGGTGGGTCATGAGGGGCTCCTCTACGACGCGGGCCGGGGCCTCACGACGTCGTGAAAGGTTTCAACTGGGTTGCCGGGACGTTAGGCATGTCACCCATGTCGCGTCAATGGGTTCGTGTCGAAAAGTTTTCGATAGTCAAGGTCACAACCGCGTCACGGAGAGCAGGCTGGGTCAGAAGGCTTGACACCCGTTCGAGTGACTCCTAACTTCCCTTCTTGAATCGTTTCAGACAACACGTCTTTCCGACCCGACGTCCCAGGAGCCCCGAAGTGACCGAGCGCGCAGCGGTGAAGGCCGCCCTCAAGACCCAGGCCGTCGAAACGCCGTCATGGGCGTACGGGAACTCGGGTACCCGTTTCAAGGTCTTCGCGCAGCCCGGCGTACCGCGTACGCCGCAGGAGAAACTGGACGACGCCGCCCAGGTGCACGCCTTCACCGGCGCGGCGCCGACCGTCGCCCTGCACATTCCCTGGGACAGGGTCGAGGACTACGCGGCGCTGGCCAAGCACGCCGAGGATCGCGGCCTGAAGCTGGGCGCGATCAACTCCAACACCTTCCAGGACGACGACTACAAGCTGGGTTCCATCTGTCACCCGGACGCGGCGGTGCGCCGCAAGGCCGTCGATCACCTGCTCGAGTGCGTGGACATCATGGACGCGACGGGTTCCAAGGACCTGAAGCTGTGGTTCGCCGACGGCACCAATTACCCCGGCCAGGACGACCTCCGTGAGCGGCAGGACCGCCTCGCCGAGGGCTTGGCCCGGGTCTACGAGCGGCTCGGCGACGACCAGCGCATGCTTCTTGAGTACAAGTTCTTCGAGCCCGCCTTCTACGCGACCGACGTCCCGGACTGGGGCACCGCCTACGCGCACTGCCTCAAGCTCGGCGACAAGGCCCAGGTCGTCGTCGACACCGGGCACCACGCCCCCGGCACCAACATCGAGTTCATCGTCGCCACGCTGCTGCGCGAGAAGAAGCTCGGCGGCTTCGACTTCAACTCCCGCTTCTACGCCGACGACGACCTGATGGTGGGCGCCGCCGACCCCTTCCAGCTCTTCCGGATCATGTACGAGGTGATCCGCGGCGGCGGCTTCACCCCGGACGTCGCGTTCATGCTCGACCAGTGCCACAACATCGAGGCGAAGATCCCCGCGATCATCCGGTCGGTGATGAACGTCCAGGAGGCCACGGCGAAGGCGCTCCTGGTGGACAGCGACGCTCTTGCCGCCGCCCAGCGCTCGGGGGACGTGCTGGAGGCGAACGCCGTGATCATGGACGCGTACAACACGGATGTACGGCCGCTGCTGCGCGAGGTGCGTTCGGAGCTCGGGCTGGACCCCGATCCGATCGCCGCGTACCGCGCCTCCGGCTGGGCCGAGCGGATCGCCGCCGAGCGCGTCGGCGGGCAGCAGGCCGGGTGGGGCGCCTGACCACTCGCCGTAGGGGTGCGGTCCGTGGCATCCCCGTCGGTCGAGTTCGGCTGGGCGCGCAGTTCCCCGCGCCCCTTCGAGCGCTCCTCCCACCGTCGTAAGTACACCCCTCTCCTGAAGGACTGAGAACACCATGGCACCGCACCCCCAAGCCGCCGCTCTCCTCGCCCGTTCCCATCGGCTCGGCGCCGATCCCCGCAACACGAACTACGCGGGCGGCAACACGTCCGCGAAGGGCACCGACACCGATCCCGTGACCGGTGGTGACGTCGAGCTGATGTGGGTGAAGGGGTCGGGGGGTGACCTGGGCACGCTCACCGAGGCGGGGCTGGCCGCGTTGCGGCTGGACCGGCTGCACGCGCTGAAGGGCGTCTACCCGGGCGTCGAGCGCGAGGACGAGATGGTCGCCGCGTTCGACTACTGCCTGCACGGCAAGGGCGGCGCGGCCCCGTCCATCGACACCGCGATGCACGGTCTGGTGGACGCCGCTCACGTCGACCACCTGCACCCCGACTCCGGCATCGCGCTCGCCTGCGCCGCCGACGGCGAGAAGCTCACCGCGGAGTGCTTCGGCGACAGCGTGGTGTGGGTGCCGTGGCGCCGGCCCGGCTTCCAGCTCGGTCTGGACATCGCGGCCGTCAAGGAGGCCAACCCGCAGGCGATCGGCTGCGTCCTGGGCGGGCACGGCATCACGGCGTGGGGCGACACGGCCGAGGAGTGCGAGGCCAACTCGCTGCACATCATCCGTACCGCCGAGGCGTTCCTCGTCGAGCGGGGCAAGGCGGAGCCGTTCGGAGCGGTCATCGAGGGGTACGGCGCGCTGCCCGAGGCCGAGCGGCGCGAGCGGGCCGCGGCCCTGGCGCCGTACATCCGGGCGATCGCCTCCCAGGACAGGCCGCAGGTCGGCCACTTCACCGACTCCGACACGGTCCTCGACTTCGTGGCCCGTGCCGAGCACCCGCGGCTGGCGGCCCTCGGCACGTCCTGCCCGGACCACTTCCTGCGCACGAAGGTCAGGCCGCTGGTCCTCGACCTGCCGCCGACGGCCGACCTGGCCGAGGCGATCGCACGGCTGAAGGAACTGCACACCGAGTACCGCGCGGAGTACGCCGCCTACTACGAGCGGCACGCCCTGCCCGACTCCCCCGCGATGCGCGGCGCCGACCCGGCGATCGTCCTCGTCCCCGGCGTCGGCATGTTCAGCTTCGGCAAGGACAAGCAGACCGCACGCGTGGCCGGCGAGTTCTACGTCAACGCGATCAACGTGATGCACGGGGCCGAGGCCGTCTCGTCCTACGCGCCGATCGAGGAGTCGGAGAAGTTCCGCATCGAGTACTGGGCGCTGGAGGAGGCCAAGCTGCAGCGGATGCCGAAGCCCAAGCCGCTGGCCACCCGGGTGGCGCTGGTGACCGGCGCGGGCAGCGGGATCGGCAAGGCGATCGCGCACCGGCTGGCCGCCGAGGGCGCGTGCGTCGTCGTCGCCGACCTCAACGCCGAGAACGCTCAGGCGGTCGCGGCGGAGCTGGGCGGTGCGGACAAGGCCGTCGCGGTCACCGTGGACGTCACGTCCGAGGAGCAGATCGCCGAGGCGTTCAAGGCGGCGGTGCTGGCCTTCGGCGGCGTCGACCTGGTCGTCAACAACGCCGGCATCTCCATCTCCAAGCCGCTGCTGGAGACCTCGGCGAAGGACTGGGACCTGCAGCACGACATCATGGCCCGCGGCTCCTTCCTCGTCTCGCGCGAGGCGGCCCGGGTGATGGTGCAGCAGGAGCTGGGCGGCGACATCGTCTACATCGCCTCCAAGAACGCCGTCTTCGCCGGCCCCAACAACATCGCCTACTCCGCGACCAAGGCCGACCAGGCCCACCAGGTACGGCTGCTCGCCGCCGAGCTGGGCGGGCACGGCATCCGCGTCAACGGTGTCAACCCGGACGGCGTCGTGCGCGGCTCCGGCATCTTCGCGGCCGGCTGGGGCGCGCAGCGGGCGGCGACCTACGGCATCGAGGAGGAGAAGCTCGGCGAGTTCTACGCCCAGCGGACCATCCTCAAGCGTGAGGTGCTGCCGGAGCACGTCGCGAACGCCGTCTTCGCCCTCACGGGCGGCGAGCTGACGCACACCACCGGGCTGCACGTACCGGTCGACGCCGGCGTGGCCGCCGCGTTCCTGCGATGAGCACCGGCGTGAAGTCGTACGCCGCCGTCGACCTCGGCGCGTCCAGCGGGCGCGTCATGGTCGGCCGGGTCGGGCCGGACTCCCTTGATCTGACCGAGGCGCACCGGTTCCCCAACCGGCCGGTGCGCGTCCCCGAGGGCCTGCGCTGGGACATCCTCGCCCTGTACGCCGGGGTCCTCGACGGGCTGCGCGCAGCCGGCCGGGTGGACTCCGTCGGCATCGACAGCTGGGCCGTCGACTACGGGCTCCTCGACGCGGACGGGGCACTGCTCGGCAACCCGGTGCACTACCGCGACGCGCGCACCGAAGGCGTGGCGGAGAAGGTGTGGGCGACGGTCCCGGCCGCGGAGCTGTACGCGGCCACCGGCCTGCAGTACGCGCCGTTCAACACGCTCTACCAGTTGACGGCGGCTCGCGCCTCGACCCAACTCGCCTCCGCCCGGCGCCTGTTGCTCATCCCCGATCTGCTGACGTACTGGCTCACGGGCGAGGCGGGCACCGAGCTGACCAACGCCTCCACCACCCAGCTGATCGATCCCCGGACGCGCGCGTGGTCCTACGACCTCGCCGCACGGCTGGGCATCGACCTCAGCCTGTTCCCGCCGCTGCGGCAGCCGGGCGATCCGGCGGGCCTGCTGCGTCCCGAGGTGCTGGAGGCGACCGGGCTGAGCGGTCCGGTCCCGGTGACCACGGTCGGCTCGCACGACACTGCCTCCGCGGTGGCCGCGGTACCCGCCGCCTCCGGCGAGCGCTTCGCGTACATCTGCACCGGCACCTGGTCCCTGGCGGGCCTGGAGCTGGACGCGCCGGTCCTGTCGGAGGCGAGCCGGCTGGCCAACTTCACCAACGAGCTCGGTCTGGACGGCACCGTCCGCTATCTGCGCAACATCATGGGACTGTGGCTGCTCCAGGAGTGCCTACGGGAATGGGGGCACCCCGACCTCGGGGAGCTGCTGTCGGCCGCCGCCGAGGTGCCGGCGCTGCGGTCCGTCGTGGACGCGGGCGACGCGGCGTTCCTGGCGCCGGGCCGGATGCCGGAGCGGATCGCCGACGCCTGCCGGACCTCCGGCCAACCGGTGCCCGGGTCCCGCGCCGAGATCACCCGCTGCATCCTGGACTCCCTCGCACTCGCCCACCGCCGGGCGATCGCCGAGGCCCAGGAGCTCGCCGACCACCCGGTCGACGTCGTCCACATCGTCGGCGGCGGCACCCGCAACACCCTGCTGTGCCAACTGACCGCCGACGCCTGCGGCCTCCCGGTCGTGGCGGGCCCGGCGGAGGCGGCCGCACTCGGCAACGTCCTCGTCCAGGCCCGTGCGCACGGGCTGGTCGGCGACCGTACGGCGATGCGCGAGCTGCTGGCCCGTACGCAGCCACTGGAGCGGTACGTACCGCGGGGCGACACGGCGGCGTGGCGCGCGGCGGAGAACCGGCTCACCGGCCGGTGACCCGGACTCCCACTCGGCCCGCCCGGCGCGTACTCTGCATACATCCGATGATCGAGCACAAGGAGCTGCGATGCGTGTCGCCCTGTTCCTGACCTGTGTCAACGACACGCTGTATCCGGACACAGGCCGTGCGGTGGTGAAACTCCTGACCAGGCTGGGCGTCGACGTGGACTTCCCGCAGGGGCAGACCTGCTGCGGACAGGCCCACTACAACACGGGGTACCGCCATGAGGCCGAGCCGCTGGCCCGCAAGTTCTCCGATGTCTTCGGGGAGTACGACGCGATCGTGACGCCCTCGGGGTCCTGCGGGGCCATGGTGCGCGAGCTGTATCCGCGAATGGGTGAACGGGCGCGTGCCGAGGGGCGCGGGGACACGCTCGCCCGGGCGGTGGCGCCGGTGGTGCCGAAGACGTACGAACTCACCGAGTTCCTCGTGGACGTGCTCGGCGTGACGGATGTGGGCGCCCACTACCCGCACACCGTCACCTACCACCCCACCTGTCACGGCCTGCGCAGCCTCGGCCTGGGCGACCGCCCCCGGCGGCTCCTGGAGGCGGTCAAGGGGCTTGAGCTGCGGGAACTGCCCGGCGCCGAGGAGTGCTGCGGCTTCGGCGGGACCTTCGCCATGAAGAACTCCGATGTATCCGCGGCGATGGGCGCCGACAAGGTGCGCCACGCCGAGTCGACCGGCGCCGAGGTGCTGTGCGCCGCCGACAACTCCTGCCTGATGCACATCGGCGGGACCATGACCCGGCTGAGGACCGGCATGCGGCCGGTGCACATCGCGGAGATCCTGGCGAGCACGGAAGAGGAGCCGCTGGTATGAGCGGGAGCACGGAAGTGGAGCCGAGCACATGAGCGGGACGTTCGTCGGCATGCCGGCCTTCCCCAAGGCCGCGCACGAAGCCGTCAACAACCAGACCCTGCGCGGCAACCTCCGCCACGCCACGCACACCATCCGCGCCAAGCGCGCCAACGCGGTCGCCGAGGTGTCCGACTGGGCGCAGCTGCGCGAGGCCGGCAAGGAGATCAAGGACCACACGCTCCGTCATCTCGACCGCTACCTCGTGCAGTTGGAGGAGTCGGTCACAGCGGCGGGCGGCATCGTGCACTGGGCGGCCGACGCCGAGGAGGCCAATCGCATCGTCGCCGAACTCGTGAAGGCGACCGGCGAGAGCGAGGTCGTCAAGGTCAAGTCCATGGCGACGCAGGAGATCGCCCTCAACGAAGCGCTGGAGGCCGAGGGCATCCACGCCTACGAGACCGATCTCGCCGAGCTGATCGTGCAGTTGGGCAAGGACCGCCCCTCGCACATCCTCGTCCCCGCGATCCACCGCAACCGCGGTGAGATCCGCGAGATCTTCGCCCGTGAGATGAGCGAGTGGGGCCGCCCGGCACCCGAGGGACTCACCGACTCGCCCGCCGAACTCGCCGAGGCCGCCCGGCTGCATCTGCGCGAGAAGTTCCTGCGCGCCAAGGTCGGCGTCTCCGGTGCCAACTTCATGGTCGCCGAGACCGGCACGCTGGTGGTCGTCGAGTCCGAGGGCAACGGACGGATGTGCCTGTCCCTGCCGGAGACACTGATCTCGGTGGTCGGCATCGAGAAGATCGTGCCCACCTGGCGCGACCTGGAGGTGTTCCTGCAGACCCTCCCCCGCTCCTCGACGGCCGAGCGCATGAACCCCTACACCTCGACCTGGACCGGCACCACCGACGGGGACGGCCCGAAGGTCTTCCACCTGGTCCTGCTCGACAACGGCCGCACCGACACCCTCGCCGACGAGGTCGGCCGCCAGGCCCTGCGCTGCATCCGCTGCTCGGCCTGCCTCAACGTCTGCCCGGTGTACGAGCGGGCGGGCGGCCACGCCTACGGCTCGGTCTACCCGGGGCCCATCGGCGCCATCCTCAGCCCCCAACTCCGGGGCACACAGAGCGAGATCGACGCCTCGCTGCCGTACGCATCGAGTCTGTGCGGCGCCTGCTACGAGGTGTGCCCGGTCGCCATCGACATCCCCGAGGTGCTGGTGCACCTGCGCGAACGCGTCGCGCAGGGCGGGCCGGTGACCCGGGACGGCAACAAGGTGGTGCTGCGCCCCGCGAAGGGGCACGCCGCCGAGCGGGCCGCGATGCGCGCGGCCCGCTGGGCGTACATCCACCCCGGCGCGGAGCGCACCCGCCAGCGGCTCGCGGCGCGCACCCGCCCCTTCCATACCCCCAC
>NZ_JBEXDZ010000177.1:0-18418 GCF_040606085.1 Streptomyces sp. NPDC005485
GAGCCGGGCGGGGCGGAAGCGCCGGTAGAGGAGCGCTCCGCCCAGCAGCAGCGCGGCGCTCCCGGTGACGGCGGGCAGGGTCTGGTCGGCGCCCGTGTGGGCGAGGGAGGATCCAGCGGGCGGCGCGGCGACGGGGCGCGGCGGCTTCGCGGTGTGCCTGTGCGGCGGCCGGGGCTTCGGGGGCGTAGCGGGGTGGTGAGGGTGCACGCCGGGCGTGGAGGCGTTCGTGGACTCGTTGCCCACGGCCGCGTTGCCGATGCCGGCCACGTTCACCGAGTTGCCGCTCACGTTCACCGGAAGCCGCACCGGGAGTTGGACTCCGTTGCCGGAGAGCACGCCGGGCGAATGCTCCGCGCCGCCCTGTGCGGAGGCGCCGCCGTTGGCCGCCGTACCGCTGTGCGACTGCTGGTGGCCCGTGCCGCCGCCGGTGTTGGCACAGGTGTTGCCCGCGGCCGGGTCGAGGAGCCCGACCACGTTCACGGTGTTCCCGCACACGTTGACGGGCACGTGCACCGGGAGCTGGATGGTGTTTCCGGAGATCAGCCCGGGTGAGCCCGCCGTACCGCCGTCCGCGGCGGAGTCGGCGTACACCGGCATCGTCACGGCCACCGCCCCTGAGGCGGCGGCGAGGACGAACAAACCATTTCGGGTAACCCGTTTCATAGGTTCCCTGCCTTCCAGACATGGTCGCGGGCACTCGCCCGCACCGGATAAAACGCGGAAGAACCATCCGAGTTATGGCTTATCGGGCTTTCACTCCATCGAGTGTCACGGTTATCGAACTGGCAGAAAAGGATGCAGTTCGGGCGGGTCAGCCGCTGCGGTCGGCGCGTGCGAGCCGACGGGCCGACACGCCCGCTCCCGCTCCGCCGGCGCGGAGAGTAAGGGACATCGGCCCGTCCCGCCCGCCCAGAGGCGTGGCCCCGGATGCCCGCCTATCGTGATCCAGGGGGTATCCCCGTCAGTGGATCGAGAAAGGCCCTGCGGTCCGCGGTCGGGCGTCCCTGGAGGCCTTGATGCTGTCCACGCACACACGCTGCGCGCTGCTCGGAGCCGCGACCGCGACGCTGGCCCTGCTGGGGGCCGGTCTCCCGGCGGCCACCGGGGCCACCGCCGACGGCGATGGCCCGGATCTGTCCCGCTTCTACCGCCAGAAGATCACGTGGTCGGCGTGCCGGGGCGAGGAGATGCCCAAGGATCTGCAGTGCGCGAAGGTGAAGGTCCCCCTCGACTACGCGAAACCGGGCGACGGAACGCTTGACGTGGCACTGGCCCGTTACCGGGGGACCGGGAAATCGCGAGGTTCGGTGCTGCTGAACTTCGGCGGCCCGGGCGGTGCCGGAATCAGCGAACTCGCCGGCGGCGGCAAGGACTTCATGGGTCTGACGAACGGCTACGACGTGGTCACCTTCGATCCCCGCGGTGTCGGCCGGTCCTCCCCCGTGAGCTGCGGCGAGGGCGCGGACGAGGCCTCGGACACGGCGGACGCGACCGCGGACGTCAGTGATCCGCAAGCCACACTGAAGGCGTTGCAGAAGGCCGCCGCCGCGTGCGCGAAGCACTCGGGACCGGTCCTGGCCCACATAGGTACGGTCGACGCCGCGCGGGACATGGACGTGATGCGCCGGGCGCTCGGCGACAAGAAGCTCAACTACCTCGGTTTCTCCTACGGCACGCGCCTGGGCGCCGTGTACGCGGCGCAGTTCCCCAAGAAGGTGGGCCGGATGGTGCTCGACGGCGTCGACACCCTCACCGAACCCCTCACCGAGCAGGGGCTGGTGGGCGCCGAGGGCCAGCAGACCGCTCTGGAGGACTTTCTCACCTGGTGCACCAAGGACGTGGCCTGTCCGTTCGGCCAGGATCCGCGCACCGCACGGCAGCAGGTCGTCCAACTGGTCGACTCCCTGGACGAGGACCCGGTCCCGACGGACTTCGGGCAGCAGTTCTCCGGCCAGGACCTCGTGGGCTCCATCGGACAGGCGCTCTACAGCGAGCAGTTGTGGCCCACTCTCGAACAGGCCCTCTCCTCCCTCGTCCAGGACGGCGACACCCGCGGTCTTCTTCAGTTGTCGGGAGGCGCCTTGCTGCCGGGCACCCGTCGGAGCGCTGCGGCGCCGAGGGAGGGGGACGGCGGGCTCGTCGACGCACAGGACGTTCCGGTCGACAACCTTCCCGCCGCGCTGGTGGCGATCAACTGCGCGGACGACCCCGACCGCCCGACCGCCGGCCGGGTCACCGAGGACCTGGACACGCTGCGCGCCGAGTACGAGCAGGCGTCACCGGTCTTCGGCCAGTACCGGCTCACCGAGGTACTGATGTGCTACGGCCGGCCCAAGGGGACGGACTTCATCCGGGAGAAGGTGCGCGACCTCGACACCGCGAAGATGCTCCTCGTCGGCACACGTGGCGACCCCGCGACGCCGTACCGCTGGACCGTGGAGACCGCCCGGCGACTCGGCTCCTCCGCCGTCGTGCTCGACAACAAGGGCGAGGGTCACACGGGGTACGCGTCCTCCAAGTGCGTGCACCGCAAGGTCGACGACTTCCTGCTGTACGGCTCCCTGCCGCCCAGCGGTAGTTCCTGCGTCTCGGACGACTGAGCCGGGGCCCCAGGTCCACCGGACTCCTGCCGGGTGTGATGACGGAACGGATACAGGTCGACAACACGGGCAGATCAGGTACAACCTCCCGCACTCCCCGGCCGTCACACTGGGCAGGCGTCGCCCCGCGCACGCCGCAGCCGTACGTGACCGAACCCAGGGGGAACCACCGATGCGCATCCGACCCGTCCTCGCCCTTTCCACCACCGTCCTCACCGCCGCCACCGCCCTGCTCCTCGGGGCGCCCCAGAGCGGCGCTGCCGCCACACGGCCGGCCCCGTGTGCGCAGAAGTCCCTCACCGTGCGGGCCCACGTGGCCAAGGACACCCGGGTGGTGCACCTCAGCGTCACCAACCGCGGCACCCGGGTGTGCACCGTGGACCGCATCCCCACCGTCACCTTCGGGGACCTCGACGGCGCTGCCCTGCCGGTGCCCGCCGGGGACAGCGGCCCGTACCGGATCGGCGCGGGGAAGGCCGCGTACGCCTCCGTCCGCACCATCGCCGACCCGGCCGACCCCGAGGCCCGCCGGGTGGCCTCGATCGGCGTCTCCCCCGACCCGTCCCGTTTCGGGCGCTCCTTCACCGCTCGGCAGCTGGGCGCCGGTCACGCCGTCCTCGTCTGGGAGCCGGTGACGACCTGGTGGAAGCCGTCCCAGGCCGCCGCGGACAAGGCGCTCGCCAAGGGGGTCCAGCTGCCGTCCTGAGAGCGGCACCCTGATCACTCCCTCTCGCCCAAACCTTCGCCATGGGTTTGACTCGGGGTGTGCGTCGGATGCTCGTACTGCTGCTCGTCGCCCTCGGCGCCGCCGGGGCGCTGGTCCTGGTCTGCGTCGTCTCGCCCTGGTGGTGGTTCGCGGCGGGCGTACTGCTGTTGCTGACCGGCCTCGGCGGGTGGGACCTGGTGCAGCGCCGCCACTCGGTGCTGCGGAACTATCCGCTCCTGGGCCACCTCCGCTTCCTCATGGAGGCGCTGCGCCCGGAGCTGCAGCAGTACTTCGTCGAGCGGAACTACGACGGGCGCCCGTTCGACCGCGATGTGCGCAGCATCGTGTACGAGCGGGCCAAAGGAGTCGAGGCCGAGGAGCCGTTCGGCACCGAGCAGGACGTGTACGCGGGCGGTCACGAGTTCCTGGTGCCCTCGATGACCCCGGTCGCGGTGCCGGACGAGCCCCCGAGGGTCCGTGTCGGAGGTCCCCACTGCACCCAGCCCTACGACATGGCTCTGCTGAACGTCTCCGCGATGAGCTTCGGGGCGCTGTCCTCGAACGCGATCCTGGCGCTCAACAAGGGGGCGGCGCTGGGCGGTTTCGCGCACGACACCGGGGAGGGCGGTCTGTCGGAGTACCACCTGCGCGCCGGCGGCGACCTGATCTGGGAGATCGGTACCGGGTACTTCGGCTGCCGCACCTCCGACGGCGACTTCGAGGCGCGGGAGTTCACCGACAAGGCCGCGCTGCCGGAGGTCAAGTGCGTGTCGCTGAAGATCTCCCAGGGGGCGAAGCCCGGCATCGGCGGGGTGTTGCCGGGCGCCAAGGTGAACACGGAGATCGCCCGGGCCCGGGATGTTCCGGAGGGTGAGACCGTCGTCTCGCCGCCGTATCACCGGGTCTTCTCCACCCCGCGTGAACTGGTGCTCTTCGTCGCGCGCATGCGGGAGCTGGCGGGCGGCAAGCCGACCGGTTTCAAGTTGTGCGTGGGTTCGCGCCGCCAGTTCCTGGCCGTGTGCAAGGCGATGCTCGCGGAGGACGTCACGCCCGACTTCATCGTGGTCGACGGATCGGAGGGCGGCACGGGAGCGGCGCCGCTGGAGTTCGCCGACCACCTGGGCACACCGCTCACCGAGGGTCTGGTCACCGTGCACAACGCGCTGGTCGGCACCGGACTGCGGGACCGGATCCGGATCGGCGCCGGCGGGAAGGTCGCCACCGGCGCGGACATCGTGAAACGGCTCGTGCAGGGCGCGGACTACACGAACGCGGCGCGGGCGATGATGTTCGCCCTCGGGTGCCTCCAGACCCAGCGCTGCCACACCAACACCTGCCCGGTCGGCGTCACGACGCAGGACCCGCGCCGGGTCCGTGCCCTGGTCGTGGCCGACAAGGCCCAACGCGTCCATCGCTACCAGCGGGCGACGGTACGCAGCGCCACGCAGATCATGGCCGCGATGGGCGTACGGGACCCGCGCGAGCTCGGCCCCGAGCTGCTGCGCCGCCGTACGGACCCGACGACCGTCGAGTCCTACGCCGAGCTGTACGAGTGGCTCGCACCCGGCGTCCTGCTCGGCGAACCGCCCCGGGCGTGGGACGTGGACTGGGCGGCGGCGGACCCGGACACGTTCTGACCCTCGGCCTGCTTCTCGTCGGCCTGCTCGGCGCCGGGCGCACTGCTCCAAGTGCCCTGCGGGCAAATCGGTCCTATCGTGCACGTATGGAGCATGCTCTGAGTACCGCAACCCTCACCGAGCTGCGTCGGCCGCGGCCCTACCCCGCGGTGTCCGTGCTGACGCCGACCCACCGCCGAGAGCCCGACAACGCCCAGGATCCGGTCCGGCTGCGCAATGTGGTGGCCGAGGCCAAGAAGCAGCTGCAGGCCGACCCGGCGGTCACCCGCGAGCGGCGGACGGACCTCGTCGAACAGCTCGACCTGGCGCTCGCCGAGGTGGATCTGGCGCATGCCGAGGAAGGCCTGGTCATCTTCGCGGCGCCGGGCGAGCACCAGGTCTGGTCGCTGGCCCGCACGGTGCCCGAGCGGGTGGTTCTCTCCGACACCTTCCTGACCCGCAATCTCGTCGCCGCACAGGCCTCCGAGCGCCCGTTCTGGGTCCTCGCGGTCTCGGCCGACCGGGTCACGCTGTGGAACGGCGGCACCGACCGCGTCGTGGAGGAGCACCTCGCGGGTTTCCCGCTCGCCCGGAGCCTTGAGGACCCGGACGCCGAGCGCCAGGAACGCGTCGGCGACCTCGCCAGCACCTTCCGCGCCGAACACACCCGCCAGTTCCTGCGCGAGGCCGACACCGCCATGGGCGCCGTCCTGCGCGAGCATCCCCGGCCGCTCTACGTCACCGGCGAGACAGCGGCGCTCTCGGCTCTGGACGAGGTCGGAACGGTCGCCAAGCAGGCGTTCCACATCCCGCACGGCGGCCTGGCGCACGCCACCCCCGACGCGGTGTGGCAGACGGTCCGACCCGTGGTCCTGGCCGAGGACCGGAAGAACGTCGACGCGGTGGCACGGCAACTCGAATCGGCGCGCGGCCGAAGGGAGTTCGCCGCCGGTGTCGACGAGGTGTGGCAGCACGCGACCGACGGCCGGGTCCGGCTGCTCGCCGTCGAGGAGAACTACCGGGTGACCGTGCGCGACGACGGCGGCGAGCATCTCGTACCGGCCGAGAGCGGCGATCTGGACGCCCGCGAGGACATCGTCGACGAGATCGTCGAACGATGCCTGGAGACCGGCGCGGAGGTCCGTTTCGTCCCGGACGGCAGCCTCGCGGACGCGAAAGGCATCGCCGGGGTACTGCGTTACTGATCTTTCCGGCCGACAATCGGATCACAGGAACCGAGTTGGCGGCGGAGAGGTGCAGGACGCGTGAGCGAGCTGTTGGGTGTGGCAGTCCTGGGTGCCGGGCACATGGGCGCGGACCATATACGGCGGATCGACCAGGTGGTGAGCGGCGCCAGGGTTGCCGCTGTGGCCGATCCCGATGCCGAGCGGGCCAAGGACGCCGTGGCGGGCATCGAAGGCGTCTCGGTCCACACCGAGGTGTCGGCCGCACTCGACGCTCCCGGCGTCCGGGCGGCGTTGATCGCTTCCCCCGGCCCCGCGCACGAGGAGGCGCTGCTCGGCGCCTTCGCCCGCGGGCTGCCCGTGCTGTGCGAGAAGCCGATGGTGCCGGAGTCCGCGGGCGCCCTGCAGGTGGTCGAGGCCGAGGCGCGGCTCGGGCGGCGGCTGGCGCAGGTCGGCTTCATGCGCCGCTACGACGCCGAGTACGTGCGCCTGAAGTCCCTGCTGGACAGCGGGCGGTTGGGGCGGCCACTGATGCTCCACTGCACGCACCGCAATGTGTCGTCGCCACCCGGGTTCACCACCGCGATGCTGGTCAACAGCTCGGTCGCGCACGAGATCGATGCGGCGCGCTGGCTGCTGGACCAGGAGCTGACGGCGGTGACCGTGCTGCGCCCGACGTCGTCGACAAACGCACCGGAGGGGCTGATCGACCCGCAGTTCGTGCTCTTCGAGACCGAGCGCGGCGCCCTGGTGGATGTGGAGGTCTTCGTCAACTCCGGCTTCGGTTACCAGGTGCGGTGCGAGGCGGTCTGCGAGTCGGGCACCGCGCGGATCGGGGACGAGCACGCGATGGTGGTGACCGGGGCCGGCGGTGCGTGCGAGGAAGTGGCGCAGGACTACCTCGTAAGGTTCGCGGACGCCTACGACCGCGAGGTCCAGGCCTGGGTGGACGCCACCCGGCAGGGCAGGGTCACCGGCCCCAGCGTCTGGGACGGCTACGCGGCGTCCGCCGTGGCCGAGGCCGGCGTCCGGGCGCAGGAATCCGGCGGCCGGGTGACCGTCGAACTCGCCCCGCGCCCGCATCTGTACGGCTGACCTGCCGCACCGGCGCCGGCACGGCCGCTGCGGGTTGTGATCCGCCTCTGATCCGGTTCTGATCAAACCCTGATGGAGGGCTGGGAGGATCGGGGGCGGGCGACACTGATTCAGCCGCCGACTTCGTCCCCCACTATTGAGCCCGCAAGCATTCCATAGGCATTCCGCAGTAATTCCATAAACATAACGCTGCCGCAATCCAGAGAGAATCAGGGTTCCGGACAGTGCGCATTCGTATTTCCGAAATTACCGTGCGCCCGAAAATATCCTCACCCTTTTCTTGTTCTCTCTTGACCGGCACATGATTCTCGCCCGATAGTTATGCGCAGCCGAAGGGCCATCCTCCGAAATTCACCCCCCTCTTGGAGTGGACAATGGTATTCAGGCATCGCAGGAACGGATCGATCAGGCGTTTCTCCCGCACGGCCGGGACCCTCGCCGCCCTGACCATGGGCGCCTCGCTGCTGGTGGCCCCGCAGGCGTTCGCTGCCGGCAACCCGACACAGGCCGAACTCCTGAAGGCCTGCAACTGGGCCAGCCTGTGCAAGTTCCACCCGCAGAGCTACTGGGGTTACACCGGCCCGAAACACCAGGTCGGCAGCACCGCCTACAACTGCGGGAGCAACACCAACCAGCACCGGATCGACTGGTCGGACACGACCACCGCCGGCAACACGATCGGCGTCTCCGTCTCGGCGACCTACAAGTTCTCGCTGGTCTTCGAGGCCTCCGTCGAGACCAGCTACAGCCACACCTGGGAGAACTCCCACACCGACACCGAGTCCAACACCATCAACATCTCACCTCGAAGTGTCGGGTGGCTCGAGCGCGGAACGTCCAAGCAGCAGGCCAAGGGCTGGTGGGAAATCCAGTTCAAGGACAAGTACTACGACCACTTCGTCTGGTACCTCTACGACTTCCAGCAGTCCGGCTTCAACAAGGACAACCCCAGCTACGGCTACGTCAATTTCAAGGACCGGGCGATGACGTCCGCCGAAATCGGCGCGCACTGCTGAACCGGCCACCGCTCCGTATCGTCGCTTTCGCCGTCTGCTCACTCTTCTTTCTCTCCGGCTGCGCCGAGGGGCGTGCGGGAGGCACGTACAGCGGTCACGCGGACCGTCAAGGGCCGACCGTGATCGGTACCGACACCTCCACGGAGAGCCGGGTCGTGGCGGCGCTCTACGGCGAACTCCTCACCGCTGCAGGGCAGGAGGTGCGGACGGCGAAAGCCACGTACGCCTCCCCCGCCGACACCGCCGAGGCCGTGGTGGCGGGCAGGATCGGCATCGCACCCGCTTACGAGAGCACGATGCTGCGCGCGTTGCCGGGCGCTCAGACCATGCCCGGCAACATGGAGGCGACGCTGAGCATGGCGCTGCCCCCGGGGATCGTCGCGCTGCCGCCCGCCGGGGCGCAGCGCGGGATCGTCCTCGCGGTCACCAAGACCACGGCCAAGCGCCACACCCTGCGCAGCCTCGCCGACCTCGGCAGCGCCGACGGTCGCCTGACTCTTGGCGGCAACGCCTCCCGTGATCCCGACGCACCGTCCGCCGCGTCCCTGAAGAAGGCGTACGACTCCACTCTCACCTCTGCCGGGACCTCGGGGACAGCGGACGTGCTGGTGCTGCGCGGCACCGACCCCGCGATCACTCGGGACGGCCTGGTCGTGCTGACGGATCCCGAGTCCGTCATCCCGCCCGAACACGTCTTCCCCCTCATCAGCGCCCCTGCCGTGGACGCGCCGGGCAGGGCAGCTCTTGCTCGCGTCAACAGGGCGCTGACCACGGGCCAGTTGGCCGCGCTCACGTATTCCGTCGACGCGGGCGAGGCTCCCCGAAGAGCAGCCCGGACCTGGCTGCGTTCCCAGGGTCTCCTGCATTGACCCCCTCCGACCGATCCGATCCGTCGGACCCCATCCCCATTCCCAAGAACGGTGGTAGTTCCGTGCGCAGTCTCAAGCGCAAAGTCGCCACGGCGACACTGCTCGCAAGCGCCCTCTTCGGCAGCCTGGCGGTTCCGGGGACGGCCTACGCCGGCACCAAGTACGTACAGCTCAAGGTCTGCAGCGGCTCTTCCGAGACGGTGAAGTTCTTCTTCGTCGGCGAGAACCAGTACGGCGACTGGGGCGGCTCGCAGTTCTGGGAGATCGCGCCGAAGGGCTGCACCACGGCGGCGGGCTACTGGTGGATCGCCGGGCAGTCGGTCGAGTTCCACCACCGCAAGCCCAGCACCGGATGGCGGTGGGAGCCCCGGCTCATCTCGGCGAACGACACCAGCAACGGCGCCACGTACCAGCTCTACATCGGCTGAGGACGGCGTGTCCCCGGGTCCGCGGGCCGCTGCACGAAGCGGCCCGCGGACCCGTCGTCGCTTCGGGCAGTTGCGGTGCCGGCCCTCATCTCGCTCGATCCCTCGGCCGGTGAGTGCCTGGGGTATGGCCGAAGGTACGGCGGAAGACGTCGATGAACGCGCTGGCGGACGACCAGCCGCACAGGTGCGCCACAGTGGTCACCGGCGTGTCCTCGGCCAGCAGGACCAGGGCGTGGTGGAGGCGTAGCTGCGTGCGCCACTGCGGGAAGGTCATGCCGAGGTCGCTGTTGAAGAGGCGGGACAGTGTGCGGTCGCTCGCCCCGGTCTCCCTGCCGAGCGCGGCGAGCGTACGGTTGTCGGCCGGGTCGGCGCGCAGGATCTCGCACAGTGCGCGGAGTTGCGGGACGGTCGGCTCGGGCAGGTGCAGGGGCTGCTGCGGGGAAGCCCGCAGCTGGTCGAGCAACACGGCCCGCAGACGGGCGCGTTCGGGGCTGCCGTCGTCAGGGGTGCGGGTGTGGGCAAGGATCAGCTCTCGCAGCAGCGGCCCGACGGACAGCACCGTCGGCTCGTCCAATCCGAGCGGATTGTCGCCCGGGGGAAGGCCGATCAGGTGCAGTTCGAGTTCGCCGTGTGCCTGATGGGCATGCACGGTCCCGGCCGGTACCCAGATGGCGCGGGTACCCGGCGCGACCCAGGAGCCCGCGTCGGTGATGACGCCCAGCACTCCGCGGCCGGCGTAGACGATCTGGTGGTCGTCGTGCCGGTGGGCGTCTATCGCGGCACCGGACGCCAGCCACTGGGTACGTGTCGGCGCGACCGGCTGATGGCGGATCTGCGTCATTGATTGGCAGTTTATCGAAAGCGCGACACCTCACGCGGCGATGACCATGGCGATGTGGCAAGGAATTCAGCAATCACTCTGTTGTCGATCGGGCATGGCTGCGTCGACATCTACCAGGGCGCCGTGGCGTCCCTCGTCCCGTACTTCGTCGCCGAGCGGGCCTACAGCTACGCCGCGGTCTCGGGCGTCGTGCTCGCCGCATCTCTGCTGTCCTCCGTGGTGCAGCCTGTGTTCGGTGTGCTCACCGACCGCTGGGCCATGCCCTGGCTGCTCCCGCTGAGCACCGTCCTCGGCGGCCTGGGCATCGCACTGAGCGGTGTCAGCGGCTCGTACCCGCTGACGCTGGCGTGCGTGGCGCTGTCCGGGATCGGCGTGGCCGCCTACCACCCCGAGTCCGCCCGGGTCGCCCGGCTCGCCAGTGGCGGCAGCCACGGTGCGATGGGCTGGTTCTCGTTGGGCGGCAACGTCGGTTTCGCCGCGGCCCCCCTCATGGTGGCCGCCGTCGTCGCGACCGGTGGCCTTCGCCTGACACCGCTGCTGGTGGTCCCGGCTCTCGCCGGCAGCGCGCTGTGCCTGCCGGTGCTGCGCGCGCTGGAGAGACAGCGGTCCGCCGGCTCCGGTACGGCGATCGCGGTCGGGCGTGACGACAGGGCCTCCTTCGTGAAGCTGTCCCTGGCGGTGGTCTGCCGGTCGGTCATCTTCGTCGGCCTGAGCACCTTCGTCTCGCTGTACGCCGAGGAGCGCACGGGCGGCAGCGCTGCAGCGGGCACCGCGGCGCTGTTCGTGCTCTACGCCGGCGGCGCGGTGGGTTCCGTCCTGGGCGGCCAACTGGCCAACCGGTGGGGCCGGGTCACCGTGTCCCGCTGGTCCTACCTGCTCACGATCGGATCCACCGCGGGAGTGGTGGCCGCGCCCGGCCCGGCGCTGTACCTGTTCGTGACGCTCACCTCCGCCGGTCTCTACGTCCCGTTCTCCCTCCAGGTCACACTCGCGCAGGACTACCTGCCCACACGCGTCGGCACCGCCGGCGGCATCACCCTGGGCCTGACCGTCAGCATCGGCGGTCTGGTCAGCCCCCTCATCGGCAGCCTCGCCGACGCCACGTCCCTGCGCACCGCTCTGGCACCGCTGATCCTCATGCCGGCCCTGAGCTGGCTGCTGTTCCGCGTGTTGCCCGAGCCCGCCCGAGGGTTCTCGCCCTCGCTCGGCCAGGAGGCGAGTGAGCCTGCGACACCCCGGTGATCCGTCACGAAGCGTCGGATCCGCCCTGCGCCGGGTCCGGGACGAGGATCACCTTGCCGGTGACGGTGCCGGACTCGGCCAGCCGCATCGCTTCGGCCGCCTGGCTCAGCGGGATTCGGGCCGCGACCTGCGCAGTGATGGTGCCGTCGGCGAGCAGGGCGAACACACGGCCGAGGTCGGTGCGCAGACGGTCGTGGAAGGCGTCGGAACGGCGCTTCCCCGCCCAGATGTTGTAGAAGTGCGTCCGGCGGCCGTTGGGCAGGAGCTTCCAGAGGAAGAGCCGTCCGATGAGCTTGAGGACCGGCAGACGGGAGGACCCGGCGTCGTTCTTGGTGGCCGCGGTGCCGTAGGAGACGAGCGTGCCGCCCCGCTTCAGAAGGCGGAAGGAGTCGACGATTCCATCGCCTCCGACGTGGTCGAACACGGCGTCGACACCGTCGGGTGCCAACTCCCGCACCCTGGCGGGCAGATCGGCCGCACGGTAGTCGAGCGGTGTCGCGCCGAGTGCGCGCACCGCGTCGTGATGGCGCGGTGAGGCGGTCCCGATGACGCGGATTCCCGCGTGGGTGGCCAGTTGCACCAGAGTGGAGCCGACGCCGCCGTTGGCCCCGTGGACCAGCACGGTCTGCCCGGCGCGGACCCTGGCGATGCGGTGCAGCATCTGCCAGGCGGTGATGCCGTTGACCACGACCGTCTCGGCGTCGGCCGCGTCCAGTACACCAGGGACCTCGACGAGGCGTGCGGCGGGCACGACGACCTGACCGGCCCAGCCGCCCACCTTCGTCAGCGCGGCGAAGCGGCGGCCGATCAGCGCGGCGTCCACACCCGCGCCCACCCGCAGTACGACGCCGACCAGGTCGTAGCCGGGCACAAAGGGGAACGGCGGCTGGTCGTAGTACTTGCCGCGACGCATCTGCTGCTCGGCGAAGGACACACCTGACGCCTCCAGGCCCAGTACGACCTCCCCGGCCGTCGGCTGCGGGGCGGGACGGACCCGGATCTCCAGGCCGGACGGCTCCACGACGCCCGGGAGGACGACTTCGGTCACCACGTCCGCGACGGTCTGGGTGTCCATGACGGTCAGAGCTCCTTCATATCGGTAAGCGCAGCACCCGTAGGCACTTCATTCGTTAATGCTTCATGTGTTCGTGATAGGTTCTAACTAAAGCTTGCTCCTCTATATTCGATACGTCAAGGGCTGGACACCAGCGCACCCCGACAGACTCCCGAGCAGACGAAGAAGGCGATGAAGTGGGCACAGACAGCCGGACCGGGACAGGCCCGCGCGATCGGTTCCGCGCGCAGGTACGACAGGAGGTCAAGACGGCGGCACTCCAGCAACTGGCCACCGGCGGCCCGGAGGCCCTGTCCCTCAACGCCATCGCCAAGCAGCTGGGCATGACCGGCCCCGCGCTCTACCGCTACTTCGCCAACCGCGACAGCCTGCTCACCGAACTGGTCATCGACGCGTACGGCGAGCTGGCGGCCACCCTCGGCCGCGCGGCCGACGAGGTCGCAGGAGACGCGACCGCACGCCTGACCGCGGTCGCCCAGGCCTACCGCGACTGGGCACTGGCAGAGCCGCACCGCTATCGCCTGTTGTTCAGGGCGCCCCTGCCCGGTTACGACGCCCAGTCCACGCGCCTGGTCGAGGCCTCCCAGCCGGCCATGAACGTCGTACTGAACGTGGCCGCCGCCCTGACCCGGCCGGCCACGCCGGTCCCGGACGACTCGGCAGACCAGTTCCACGCGTGGATGAAGCGCCGCGACGTCGAGCACGTGTCCGCGGCGGTCGCCTCACGCAGCACCCTGCTCTGGGCCCATATGCACGGCCTGGTGAGCCTGGAGATCGAGGGCAACTTCACCTCGATGGGCATCGACCCCGCCCCCCTCTACGCAGCCGACCTGCACGACTTCATCCGCTCGCTCACCGACTGAGGGCGAGCGGATATCGGACCTCCGAGGAGGGACATCAGGCCGCCGTCGAGCCTGCCTCACTTCTTGATCTCAGGGGCTCGCACGCACGGCCGTCGAACAGTAGATTGAAGGACGGGCGCACCTACCCCTGTAGGCCGTCAAATCACGTACGCCGTCTACGACTTGACCGCTTCAGGCACGTACCGAATTGGACCCGGTCGAGTCGCCCGAGAGGACTACGGCATATGCCAGATGCACCCCCGCATCGGGTGTTGCCAAATCCCTTACAGGGCGTCGCAGGCTGTGCAACAGTCGTAACGGTCCTTCCTTCAGCCTTGGTCGTACCGTCCCCGCATCGGAGTACGTCATGCCGTCCCATCTCTCTGCGGACCGCCCAGCCGCTCAGCCGCCCCCGCGCGGCTCGGTCGACGCGCTCATCTCGCAGACGCGGCGGCTGCGCGGCGAGGTGGACGCCGTACGGCGTGACGCTCCCGTCGACGGCGACGCGGACCCGCACGGGCGCTGGCAGCGCGCGCTCTGCGATCTGGCGGTGCATCAACTCAACGACCTGGACGAACACTTGGCGCAATTGCGGGACGGACCCCCACCCGTGCCCGTGCACCCCGCAGCCGGACCCGCCACCCGAACCGTGCCGGCCGCATCCCGGCACGGCTCACTGCTGAGTCGGGTCGGCAGCGCCGAGTGGAATCTGCTGACGGACGAGGCGAGTTGGTCCGGGGAGCTGTACCAGATCCTCGGCCGCGACCCCGCCGCTCCCCCGCTCACCCTCGACGAACTGCCCTCGCTGGTGCACGACGAGGACCGCCCGAGGCTGACGGCCATGGTCACGGACTGTCTCATCGACGCGAAACCCATCGACGGGGAGTTCCGCATCTGCCGCCCCGACGGGGGCGTGCGGACCGTGCACATGATGGGCGAGCCCGTGCTCGACGCCGACGGCAGCACCGCCTCGATGTGGGCCGTACTGCGGGACGTCAGCGAACTGCGCCGCAGCCAGCGGACGGTGAGCGAGACCCGTGACTCGCTGCAACGCCACCGGCACATCGCGCAGACCGAGCACCGGCTCGCGGTCGAGCTGCAGGAGGCCGTGTTGCCGCCGTGGCGCGGCTCCCTGCGGTTCCCGCAGCGGGGTTCCGGGACACTGGACCTCGCCGCCCGCTATCTGCCGTCGTCCAGCAGCGCGCTGATCGGCGGCGACTGGTACGACGCACTCGAACTCCCGGACGGTGACTCGCTGTTGAGCGTGGGCGACCTCACCGGCCACGGAGTCGCCGTCACGTCGGGTATGGCGATGCTGCTCGGCGCGCTGCGCGGCATGGCCGTGGCGGGCACCCACCCCGGCCAGCTCATGGCGTGGTTGAACCAGTTACTCGACGCCTCCGTCCAACCCGCCCTCGGCAGTGCGGTCTGCTGCCGCTACCGGCCCGAGACCCGCACCCTCAGCTGGGCGCAGGCCGGACACCCCGCCCCGCTGCTGTTCCGCAACGGGACGGGGCGCGTGCTGCCGGCGCCGGAGGGTGTGCTGCTCGGAGCGACCTCCGGTGCCGTCTACGGGCAGGCCGAGGAGAGCCTTGAGGAAGGCGACCTGCTGCTCCTGCACACCGACGGTCTGGTGCCCCGGCCATGGGGAGCCCCCCGCTCGGACGAAGCCGGGAGTAACGCAGGAACGGCCGCCGTCCAGAGGCTGCTCGATCTGGCCCCGCGCTTCGACGAGGCCCGCACGGCCCAGGACTGCGTACGGACAGTGGTCGAGGAGTTCGGCGAGTACGAGCGCGAGGACGACGCCTGCGTGCTCGTGGCCAGGGTCGGCTCCTGACGCTGCCGACCACCTGGTGCCGATCGCCGGCGACCTGGTGCCGACGACTGCTTCGATGACTTGCGGTTGACCCGCCCGGGCTTCCTACGCCCGCGCGCTCCTGCCTCCCTTGGGCCTCAACGCGCTCTTGGGGAGGGAGAGTTTGATCTCCTCACGCAGTTCGTGGATCTTCGGATAGCTGGAGTACTCGGCGGTGAGCCGGTACATCTCGCGCAGCCTGTCCCAGGTGCGGTGGGAGGAGTTCGCCCCCATCGACACCAGGGCCAGCCGTGCGTACCGGTCCGCCTGCTCGGGGTCGTCGGCGATGAAGCAGGCCGAGGCCATGGACAGGAAGTCGAAGATCTTCGACCGCTGCCGTCCGTCGACCCGCAGGGCCAGGGCCTTCTCCGCGTAGTGCTGTGCGTGTGCGGCCGCGCCCGACTCGTGCTCCGCCAGGGTTCGGTAGGCCAGGGCCTGCATGCCGTACAGGTCCTCCTCCTTGAACATCTGCATCCAGCTCGGCGGCGGTACGTCGCCCTTGTCGGAGACGAAGAGATCCTCCGCCTGCCCCAGAGTGCGGCGCATCGCCTGGCCCTTGCCCATCGACGCCTGTGCCCAGGCCTCGATGGTGTAGAGCATCGCCTTGGTGCGCGGCAGCACTTCGTCGCCGGAACCGGACTTGGCGAGCTTCATCAGGTCGAGTGCGTCGTCGGGCCGGCCCAGGTGCACCATCTGGCGAGCCGCTCGGGAGAGCGCCTCTCCGGCGCGGGGCCGGTCGCCGCCCTCACGGGCCGCGTGGGCGGCGATGACGAAGTACTTCTGGGCCGTGGGTTCGAGGCCGACGTCGTGCGACATCCAGCCCGCGAGGACGGCGAGGTTGGCGGCGACGCCCCACAGGCGTCGCTGCAGATGGTCGGGGTGTCGGTAGGAGAGCATGCCTCCCACTTCGTTGAGCTGGCCCACCACGGCCTTGCGTTGCAGCCCGCCGCCGCGGGCCGCGTCCCAGGCCCGGAACACCTCGACCGAGCGCTCCAGTTCCTCGATCTCCTGTGACCCGATGGGGGCGGCCTCGTAGCGGTCGAACCCGGCGGGGTCGGCATGCAGGGGATTGTCGAACTGGGGAGCGTCGGAAGCGAGGGCCGGATCGGTGTGCAGCCAATCATGCATGGCACTGGTGAGTGCGGATCCTGCGGCGAGCGCGGCACCCGCGCCCACCAAGCCGCGTCGGTTGAGCATGAGGTCCATTCCCGTGAATTCGGTGAGGACCGCAGCCGTCCGCTCGGGCGCCCACGGCATACCGTCGGGATGTTCCGCACTCCCGTCGCCCTGCCGTATACCCATGCGCCCGTGCCGGACCAGACCGAGGTCCTCAATGGTCACGACACGGCCGAGACGCTCGGTGAACAGTGTTGCCAGCACCCGCGGTACCGGATCGCGCGGGATCTCTCCCATGTCGATCCACCGCCGTACCCGCGAGGTGTCGGTCGACAGCTGGGCGTGGCCCATGGCCGCCGCCTGCCGGTTGACCAGCCTCGCGAGTTCACCCTTGGACCAGCCGGCCAGGCCGAACAGATCCGACAGTCGGGCGTTGGGTTGTCCGCTCACGTCAAGCCCCCAGGTTCTCGGCTGAGTTGACAGTAACCCTCTGTCAGTTGCTGAGCGACTATTCGCCAGGGTTCGCCAGGGTGCGCCAGATGGTGTGCCACTGGGCATCGGGTGTCAGGTAGGAACGCGCCACCCCGACCCGGTTGCCCCACGGACATTCCCCAGGGTGCACCAGGGAAGCCGGGGCGGGTAGCGCGGCAACCCGCAGGCACACGAAGGGATCTGTTCCGCCCATGTATGCAGCATCGTCCTCCGTGTCCGCACCGCCCCGGTCGTTGCACCCCCGCCCGGCGGGCAGCGGCGGCCCCTACCTCGACCCCGCGCGACCGACGGCGCCCGTACTCGGTGCCGGCAGGACGCGCCGCGTTCCGGGGCTCGGTACCCAACCGCTCAGCGGGAGACTCGACTTGTCCGGCCCCCAGGGCGCGCAGCTGCGCACGGCGATCGCGTCGGTGCACCGGATCTGCCCGGAGTTCGCTCCGGTCCAGGTGCTGCGCCGCAGCGGGCGCTCCGTGCTCCTCGTCGGAACGACGGGGCGCAGCACGGCCGTCGCGAAGTGTTTACTGGATCTCTCCCCCATCTGGGCGGACCGGATCCGGCATGAAATAGCTGCCTACCGCTCGTTCGTGCGGCACCGGCCGCCGGTCCGGGTGCCGCGGCTCATCGCGGCCGACCCGGACAACTGCACCCTGGTCATCGAGCGGATGCCCGGCCGGGTTGCGGCGCTGCACCGGCATCCGGCCGAGGCTCCGCCCCGGGCGGACATCCGGGCGGCCCTGGGTGCCATCTGCCGGCTGAACGCGTGGCGGCCGCCGGCGGGGACGTTCGACGCCCCGCTGGACTACGCGGAACGCATCTCCCGCTTCCATGAGCTGGGTCTGCTCACGGACCGGGACATGGGCGACCTGCAGAAGCTGGTGCACGGCATCGCGCATTCCGCGGGACGCCAGGGCATGGGCCAGTTCTGCCACGGCGACGCACTCCTGTCCAACATCCTCCTCTCACCGGCCGGTCCAGTGCTGGTGGATTGGGAGCACGCGGGCTGGTACCTGCCGGGGTACGACCTGGCCACCCTCTGGGCGGTCCTCGGTGACGCTCCGGTGGCGCGCCGTCAGATCAGTCAGCTCGCGCAGGCGGCGGGGCCTGCGGCGCGCGACGCCTTCCTGGTCAACCTGATGCTCGTACTGACCCGGGAGATCCGTACCTACGAGACGGCCGTGCAGCGTTCGATGCACGACGTGACCCCGGCGGCACCGGGACCGGCCCACCCGGGTGCTGCGCCGTCCGGCGAGGAACAGCGGCTGCTGCTGAGGCGGCTGCACGACGACTGCCAGCTGGCCCGACGGGCCGTTCGAGCGGCGGTCGGCACTCGCTGACGGGGATGGCGGTCCGGGGGGGGGCGGGGGACGGGGGGGCCCCCCCGCCGGGGGGCATGAAGGGGACCCGGGCGGGGGGCCCCGGGCCCCCCCCCGGGCGGGGGCGC
>NZ_JBEXDZ010000178.1:0-18115 GCF_040606085.1 Streptomyces sp. NPDC005485
GAACCGACCTCCACTCGGTGCCGGCCAAGGCCTCCAGGACGGCAATCCTGGAAGGCCGCGTACGGCTGGCCCCGAGCGGAGGCAGGCGTCCCCATTGCAGCTCGACCGAGGTCGAAACAGAGCCCCGCCAGAGTGGTTCACTCTTGATCCACACCGGTCAACTCAGGTCTCTCAGAGCCCAGTTGCAGAAGTCGTTGCCTCTGACTGTCTCTGATCGACCCGGGTCGAACCGGGGTCGAACCGGAGCGTTTTCCTCTGACTGCCTCCGCTCGTCTCTGCAACCCGTCCTAGCAGGTCACAGCCTCATCGACCCCACACAAGCGCAGGTCAGAAAGGTGCGCTAGCTGTACCACTGGTTCCTGGCGAAGGCGGTCATGTGAGGCATGGGGTTCCCGTCCCTGTGGGCGGGGCGTCTTCGCCCCGCGTGCCGTGGTTGGAATCAGAGTCGTGAGGGTTGCGGTGGCTCGGCAAGCCGGCTTCTGCCAGGCGGAAGGACTTCTGTAAAGAGGCTGGTCAGAGCACTGTTCTGTCCGTCCCTGTTCGTCGGCGATCGCGAACCCGGAGAGCGGGCCGTTGGTACTCCTGACAGGTGCGTCATCCGGCATCGGGAAAAGCAAACCCCGCTCGCGCCGGTCGGAGCGGGGTTTGACGCGGCCGGATCAAAGAAGTCGTCCGGTGGCAGTCTGCTCGCTCGTCTACGGCGCTGTGAAGAGCATGGGGAAGCGCAGGCCCAGCCACGGTTTGCGGCCCCAGGCGACGACCTTGGCGCGGGCCATGGCGGTGGGGGCGGTCCAGCGGCCCAGGGCGAGGAGGAGGAAGGCGACGGGGTCGATGGCTATCGTGCAGTCGGGGCGCCGGGGCGGGGTGTCGGTGAGCGTGGGCACGCCGTCCGCGAAGGTGACGGCGAAGCGGTCGCGGCCGATCCGCAACAGGTAGCACGCATGGTGGCCGGCCGCGTCGGCGTTCACCACACGCGGCATGGCCAGTCGCATGAAGGGCAGCGTGAACGCGACCACTTCCCGGTTGACCATGTGGGGCCCGCGCAGGGCGACCGCGATGTCGTATCCGTGCCCGAGCAGGTGCGTGAGCAGATACGAACTCAGGGTGGCCATGTCCATCGGCCCCATCGGCGTCAGCACCGCCTCCCGCGGACCGCGGCCGGCCGCGGCCGCAACGAAGGCCCGGGCGGTAACCGCGATCTCCGCGCCGAGGACCGCCGGATCCCGCTGCGGAAAGACGGTCAGAGCCGCACGGTTGGCCACCGCGAGACCGCTCGGCGTTCCATCGCCGTAGGGGCGGTCCTCGCCCGCCCCGAGGTCCGCCATCAGCTTCCCCGCCAGCGCGAGGTGCGCCGCCGCCTCTCCCACTGTCCACTCCGCGCCCGGCAGCGGCGTCCGTGGGTCGGCCCCTGCCTCCAGCAGCTCCGCGATCCGGTCGGCAGTGGCGACGATGGCATCCTCGGGTGTCATGAACGCGATCGTGTCCGCGCTCGGACTTCGTGTCCAGTGCCCTGTCGATCACGCTTGCCGCCGGTACCTGAAGAATCACTTACCGGGGGTACGGAGTGGGCGATAGGGGCGCTTTGGGCGATGCGATCACGCGGGAGTTCCGTGCCGGCGCAGGCTCCCCGGCGCCACCTGGCGGCGGGCCGAGACGCTGATGAACCGCCACGGCGGCCGGGCCGTCCTTCCGGCCCGCTTCCTGCCCGTGGTCCGCACCCTCGCTCCCCACTTCGCCGGCGCCACCCGGCTGCCCTACCGTCGCATCGCTCCGTACAGCGTCGTTGCCGCCTGTCTGTGGACGGCGGCGGAAGCCGGCGTCGGATATGCCGCCGCGTCTTCTCTCCAGCGGATGCTCACCCTGGGTGGTCCCGCCCTCGCGACAGTCGTCCTGATCGCCATCGGGGTCACACTCCTGAGGCGTCGCTCACCGCGCCCCGGGCAACGTGATGGCGCCGACCCGAGCGGCGGCCCGGCCTGCCATGACGAGGCTTCGGCGCGCTGATTCCGGATCGACTCCGCACAGCGGCCTTGCCGCCGGGCTTTGCGTCCCGTTAGTTTGCGGCGGGGTTTCGAGTGACAGCGCAAGGCGAGGCCCACCAGTGACAGATCGGGGCAGAGCGGACGGGGACGCGCAGTACGGTCTTTGCTGACCAGCATCGCCGGTGAGGCGGGAGTGTCGCTCAGCACCGTGTCCAAGGTGGTGCACCGGCGTCATGACGTCGGCGCGGCGACACGCGCCCGCGTCGAGGAACTGCTGGCACGGCACGGGTACGTCCGCCCGGGAGAGCCTGATCCCGCCGCACCGCGGCAGATCATCGCGGTGTTCCGGGACCTGTCGGGGCCGTACACGCTGGAAGTCGTACGCGGGATCGTGGACGCCGCCGACGAACTGGGCGTGGGCGTGGTGACCGGGACGACCGGTCATCGCTCGATCTCCCAGTGGCTTCAGGAGTGCGTGGCACTCGACGCGGCAGGGCTGATCATCGTGATCTCGATGCTGGCCGAGGAAGACCAGCGCCGGATCGTCGAGCAGCGGCTGCCGGTGGTGCTGATCGACCCGCTCAGCGCGCCGAGTCACGACATCCCGAGCATCGGGGTGACGAACTGGAGCGGCGCCAGGGAGGCGGTGCAGCACCTGCTGAGCCTCGGGCACACCCGGATCGGCATGGTCGCGGGCCGGTCCCACTCGCTGGCCGGGGCGGCGCGCCTGCACGGCTACCGGGCCGCGCTGGAGGAGGCGGGGATCAGCTACGACTCGGCCCTCGTGCGCTCGACCGACTTCGACTTCGAGGAGTCGCTGCTCGCCAGTCTCCAGATCCTGCGCTCCGACGATCCGCCCACAGCCGTCTTCGCGGCGAGCGACGCGCAGGCGCTGGGCGTCCTGGAGGCAGCGCGTCATGACGGGCGCGACCCAGAACGGCGCCGTCACCCTGGCGACGTCGACCGGCGACGGCTCGCAGGACTGGCAGTTGGTCCAGGACCCCCTGCCGACCGACACCAACCTTCACGCTGAAGGGCGCCAACTCCGGCCGCTGCCTCGATGTCCCGAACGGCCGGACGGGTGTGCAGGTGCAGATCTACGACTGCTCCGGGAACGCGAACCAGACCATCACGCAGACCGCCGCCGGTGAACTCCGTATCTCCGGCAACTGCCTCGCCGCGGACGGTGACGGCACCACCGCGGGCACTGAACTGATCGTCTGGTCCTGCAACGGCAAGTCCAGCCAGAAGTGGTGGTTCCGCCTGGACGGTTCCCTCATCAACCGCTCCAACGGGCTCGCCGTCGACGTCGCCAACTGGGGGACGGTCAACGGCTCGAAGGTGCAACTGTGGACGGCCCTCGGAAACGCCACCCAGAGGTGGAGCCGGAGCTAGGGGGTGCGATCCGCGATACGAGACCGCACCCCGCGAGGGGGCCCGCCCACGATGCGGGCCCGCTCCCATTCCCTCAAGCGCAGCCTCAGCGGGCGGCACCCAACCGGACCAGCACGGCCGTGTCCGGGCGAGGCAAGGACACGGTCAATGTGCCCTCAGCCGCATCCCATCGCAGGGGGATGTCGGACGGGCCGGAGTGCAGTACCTCCGAGACGAGGGGAACGTCCCGCAGATGAGGGAGGGCGAGCGTGTGGCTTCCACTGCCGGGGCCTCTGCGCCACACCGCCAGATACGTGGACTCCCGGGTGCGAAGTCCGTGGGCGATCCAGGCGTCGTCCCAGGTCGGCAGTCCGAGCGGCCAGAAGGGGTGCGCCTCGGCGATCTCCGGCCGGATGTCCTTGTACACGCGGATCGCCGAGCGTACGAGGGCGGACTGTTCGTCGCTCATGCGGTCGAGGAAGCCGGAGAGGTGGACGCGGCCGAGGAGTGCGCTGGTGAGGGTGAAGGCGATCTCGTCGAGGCTGTGTTCCGGCTGGGGGTAGGCCCAGACGGCTGCCTGTTCGGGTGTCACGGCGGTCGCGGCCGCGGCGGCGATCGCCGGGTAGCGCAGGAGGTCCTGCTGATCGCTGGTGGACTGCAGTTGCACCACGGCCAGCTGCGCGTAGTCCATCCGCAGTCCGCCCGACCCGCAGTTCTCCAGGACGAGGCCGGGGTGCCGGTCGAGGAGGGAGGTCATCCAGTCGAGGTGGGCGCGGTGGTGGCCGAGCAGGCCGGCGCCCGGGCTTTCGGGGCCCGACTCGGTGCCGGGGCCGCTGTTGATGTTGTAGTCGAACTTGAAGTACCCGACGCCCAATTCGTTCACCAGCCGGTCCACGACCGCGTCGAGGTGGGCGCGGGCCGCGGGATGACGCAGGTCCAGGTGGTGCCGTCCGTGTTCGGTGACGCGGATGCCGCCTCGCCGGAAGAACGCCTCGGGCGGCAGGGAGTGGGCCAACGGGCTGCGTACGCCGACGACTTCGGGCTCCAGCCACAGTCCCGGCGTCATACCGCGTTGCCGGATGGCGTCCAGGACTTCGCCGATGCCGCCGGGGAAGCGGTTGCGGGCGGGCTCCCAGGCGCCGACGGCGTCCCACCAGCCCTGGGAGTCGTCGTCGTACCAGCCCGCGTCGATGACGAAGACCTCGGCTCCGGCGTCTGCCGCCGCGTCGACGAGCGGCAGAAGCTTCTCGGTGGTGGGGTCACCCATGAGGGTGTTCATGTAGTCGTTGTAGATCACCGGGAGGGTCCGGTGATCGGGGTGGTCGCGGCGGATGCGGCGGCGGTAGTCGGTGAGTTCGCCGAACGCCGCGTCGAGACCGCCGCTCTCCGCCTGGACGAGGACGGCGGGCACAGTGGTGAACCCTTCACCAGGAGCGAGTACCTGGTGCCACTGGTGGTGGGCGTCGTCGGGGCCGAACAGTGCGAAGTAGGCGGAGCCATCCCGCTCACCGGTTTCGAAGCGCCAGCCCGCGCTGGACTCGACCTGCCACAGCCAGGCCCGGCCGTCACGGTCGGTGAGGGCGGCGAGCGGCAGATGGCGGCCGGTGGACCAGCTGCCCTGCGAGTACCGCTCGAAGCAGCCGCGGCCCTCGTGGCCGTGCGCGGACCGGCTCAGCGCGACGACCCGATCGCGGAAGGCGGCCTTGTGCCACCTGCATTCGGCGAGCCAGTCGTTGTCCGCCCAGTGCAGAGTGAGGCCGTCGAGTGAGCCGTCGGCGTCGGCGATACCGCCGAGGGTCAGGGTGGTCACGCTCTCCAGCCGGAGCGGCGTAGCGCCCTCGTTGGTCAGAGACACCCGGGCCCGCAGGAAACCGGCGCCAGGACCGGCCTGTCCCGAGCCCGTCTCCAGAATGACGTCGGCGGCCAGGCCGGTCACGGGGTCCTGCAGCCGGATCGTCGTCCGCTCCAGGCCACCCTCTTCCACCGTCTCGTGGCCCCGGTAGGCGAGACGGTCACCGATGGCCGTCTCGATGAAACGTTCACCCGACCACATGCGGCCATGGCCGGTGGCGGTGACCTCGACCAGCGGAACCAGACAGTCCCAGTCCTGGTCGGGTCTTCCCAGTCTCACCGATCCCGCGGCGTCCACGACGGCATGCAGCCCGAGTTCCGGGCGCGACCAGATACGGGACCTGTCGACTACGGCAGTGGTCAACGCGATTTCCCCTTTCGGGATGGTTCGGTCCAACGATGGTTCTCGTGGGCGCTGAGCTGGGAATTTCGCGCTTGGAGGGCGAGCTGTGCCGCTCCGGCGGATATGTCTGAGGAGTAACGCCTCGGTTGCACTCTCTTGACGCCCACGTTGTGACCGCTCACAATCCTCGCATGTTCGTGACCGGTCACACAAGCTTCGGCGGCCCTGCCGAGCCCTCTCGGGGGCAGCGCAGAGCCGCCAGCATCCGCGACGTCGCCAAGGCGGCGGGCGTCTCCTACCAGACCGTCTCGAGGGTCATCAACGACCAGCCGAGCGTCAGGGACGAGACGCGCCGACGGGTGCAGGAGGCGATCAGCGACCTGGGCTTCAGGCGGAACGCCACCGCGTTCGCCCTGGCCAGCGGGGTCACCCGGTCGATCTCGGTGCTGACCTCGAACACCGTGCTCTACGGCTATGCGGCGACCCTGCAGGGCCTGGAGGAGGCGTCCCGTGCCGCGGGATACGCACTCGGTGTCCGGGTGCTGACGCCCGAGGACGACCTGGACCGTGCGGTCGCGGCAGCCGTCGACAGCGGCGGCGGCATCGTGGTCATCGGCTTCGACCAGATCGGAGCCGCAGCGCTGGACCGCGTCCCGGCCGATGTGCCGTGCGCCGCGGTCGTGGAGGCACCGTCCCCGGGTCACAAGCCCGACCGTCCAGCCGTATGGGCCGACGACCGCGAGGCGGCCCGGGCGGCCACCGAGTACCTGCTGGCGCTCGGGCACGAAACTGTGCACTACGTGGCGATTCCCGCCTCGACCGGAACCCGGCGCTCGGCGAGACCTCGCGCCGAAGGCTGGCGTCAGGCCCTGAAAGCCGCCGGCGTCACCGCTCCCGCGCCGTCCGGCAAGGGCTGGGACGCCCGGGCCGGATACGAGGCCGGAAGAAAACTTGCCCGGAACCGGGACGTCACCGCGATTCTCTGCGGCAACGACGACCTGGCACTGGGTGTCCTGCGGGCCCTGCACCACGAGGGCCGACGGGTCCCGCAGGACGTCAGCGTCATCGGCTTCGACGGCGCTCCGCACTCCGAGTTCCTCACCCCGTCCCTCACCACCGTCCGACTGGACTTCCCCGGACTGGGCCGCGCCGCCTTCGAGCTGCTGCGCGCCCAACTCGACACCGACCGCCACGACTTCGCGCCCGTCCCGGCCGACCCCGAGCTCGTCCTGCGGGAGAGCTCCGGGGAACGCGAGGCGTGATCCGCGGCCCCCGCTCGTCCGCTCCCTCCCCGTCAGTCGTACTCCCGACCGCCCTCACCCATGTCCGCAGTACCGCTTCTCCCTGCCCCGTCCCTCCAGCACGACCAAGGATCCTGCCATGAGAAGAGCCGTCTCCATCCTTGCCACTGCCTGCGTCCTCGGACTCACCGCCACCGCGTGCAGCGACGGCACCGCCGGTGGCGACAGTGCCGCCGCTCCTCAGGGGAAGGTCGACCCGACCGCGAGCCTCAAGGGCGTCGAGCTCACCATGTGGACCGCGCAGAACAGCGTCGCGCAGCCCAAGCAGGCCATCGAGGCGTTCGAGAAGGCCACCGGCGCCAAGGTGACCACCGAGGTGATCCCCGACCCCTACGAGTCGAACGTGCCGACCAAGCTCGCCTCGGGCGTCAAGCCGGACCTGATGTTCTGGCAGCCCACGGGCAGCACCCTGCCGTTCGTGCAGCCGGCCAAGAACCTGCTGCAGCTCGACAACGAGGACTGGGTCTCCAAGCTCGGCAAGACGGAGCAGGGCCTCGGCCAGGTCGACGGTCACCGCTACGCCGCCATCGTCACCAGCCCCGCCGTCCTCGGCGTCTACTACAACAAGGACGTCTTCAAGAAGGCCGGCATCACCACCATGCCGACCAGCTACGACGAGATGCTCGCCGACGCCGCGAAGATCAAGGCGAAGACGGACGCGGCCCCGTTCTTCGAGGTGGGCGGCGACAAGTGGCCACTGCAGTGGCAGGTGCAGCTGCAGATGACGGACCTGCCCCAGTCGTTCTGGGACAACCTCAACAAGAACAAGGACTCCTGGACCAACAAGACCATCGTCGACGCCATCACCAAGTACAAGACGAAGGTCCTCGACGGCGGGCTGGCCCAGAAGAACTACAAGACCGCCACGTTCGTCGACCAGGGCAAGGCGATCATGGACGGCAGCGCTGCGATGGCCGTGAACGTCACCGCGCTCCAGTCCGAGATCCAGGCGACCTCCAGCACGGCGGAGATGGACAAGAAGCTGGGCTGGTTCCCCATCGCCAACAGCGCGGCCAAGGCCGAGTACTCGCCCGACCAGACCAACGGCGTCGTCGCCTTCAACACCGGCGACACCAAGCGTCAGAACGCCGCCCGCCAGTTCCTGTCCTTCTGGCTCGGCCAGAACTACCCGGACTACCTCAAGGCCAACAAGCTCGTCTCGGTGGAGCCGTCCGTGGCCAACCCCGCCGGCCTGCCGCAGACCGCGCTCCTGCAGTCCAAGGCCCTGGCCACTGCCGCCGGCGTCTTCCAGGTCAAGGCGCTGACCGCGCCCGACATGCACCTCGCCCTGGCCGACATGATCTACGGCAAGAAGACGCCGAAGCAGGTCGCACAGGCCGCCCAGGACCAGTTCGAGCAGGTCCTGAAGGCGCGCGGCGTCTCCGGCTTCTGACCGGCGCCCCTTCTCCAGCCCCTTCCCCGGGCCACCCGCAGACGGCGGCCCGGGGGCCGCATCCGGAGGTAAGAAAGTGGTGGACACCGCCACCATGGACGTCATCGACGCCGAGCGGGCGAAGGACCAGGGCCGCCCGGTCCGTCCCGGCCCGCGCAAGCGGCCTCGCAGGAAGCCCAACCAGCCATGGTGGTTCGCCGTTCCCGCGCTCGCGGTCTTCGGCGTGTTCTTCCTGCTGCCGAACCTGCTGAACTTCGTCTACCCGTTCACCGACTGGTCGGCGTTCCACTCGAAGATCGGCTTCGTGGGCCTGTCGAACTTCGAGACCATCCTGCACGACGGGTCGATGGCCCGTGACATCCGCATCACCCTGGAGTACGCGGTCCTCGTGGCCCTCTTCCAGAACGGGTTCGGCCTCGGTCTCGCGCTGCTGCTGGAACGCGACACCCGCTTCAACCGATTCTTCCGGGCCGTCTTCTTCCTGCCGGTGCTGATCTCCGCCCTGGCTGTCGGCTACATCTTCAAGGCCCTGCTGGAGCAGGACGGGGCACTCAACGGCGTGCTGTCCTCCCTCGCAGGGCACCACGTCGACACCCCCTGGCTGGGGTCGACCACCTGGACCCTGGTCGTGGTGACGCTGATCCACGGCTGGAAGTGGATGGGCCTGGCCATGCTCATCTACCTGGCGGGCCTGAAGAGCATGCCCGACGACGTCCTGGAGGCCGCCCGCATCGACGGGTCCGGCGCCTGGCGCACCTTCTGGTCGATCCGCTTCCCGCTGCTGGCACCCGCGGTGACGTTCAACGTGACCACCGCCCTGATCGGCTCCATGAACACCTTCGACATCGTCCAGGCCACCACCTCGGGCGGCCCCGGCAGCGAGACCGAGGTCTTCAACATCTATATGTTCCGCATCTTCGGCCAGGGCCTGTACGCCCAGGCGTCCGCGATGAGCCTGATTCTCTTCCTCATCGTCGTCGTCCTCGCAGTGCCCGTCATCGTCGGCCTGCGGCGGAGGGAGAACAACCAGTGACCACGATTCCCGCGTTCGCCCCCGTACGCCGAAGTCCTCTGCGGTGGGTGCAACCCCTCAGCGTCCTGCTCATCGCCGCCGTCACCATCGGCATCCCGCTCTGGCTGGTCGCGGTGACCTCCGTGAAGCCGCAGGCCGAGGCGATCAAACCCAACCTCTCCCTGCCGCACCACATGCAGGCAGCCGCGAACTACCAGCAGAGCTTCGACGAGGGCAAGGTCGTCCAGGGCTTCGTCAACAGCCTGCTGGTCGTCGTGCCCTCCGTCGTCCTGGTCCTGCTGCTGGGCGCGGGCGCCGCCTGGGTCTTCGCCCGCCGCTCGGGACGCCTGGTCGGCACGCTGTACGCGCTGAGCATCAGCGGGCTGCTGCTCCCACCCGCGGTGATCACCATCGTCATGGAGCTGCGCCAACTGGGCCTGGCCGGCACCCGTCCCGGCATGATCGGCGTCTACGCCGGGATGTACCTGTCCACCTCGATCTTCTTCATGACCGGGTTCATCCGCGCCCTCCCCGAGGAACTGGAGGAGGCGGCGCGCATGGACGGCGCGGGCCCGCTGCGGGTCTTCTTCCGCATCATCCTGCCGCTGCTGCGCCCGGTCATCGCCACGGCGACGATCATGGTGATGCTGTTCGCCTGGAGCGACATCTTCTACGCCTTCTTCGTGCTCGGCGGAGGCGACATGGCCACCCTGCCGCTCAACCTCTACCAGGTCGCCAACGCGCAGCTCTACCTCAACAACTGGCATCTGATCTTCGCCTACGTCGTGATGATGAGCCTGCCGATGGTCCTCGTCTTCGTCGTCGCGCAGCGCCGCATCGTCTCCGGCATCACCAGCGGCGCCGTCAAGTAGCCCTGGGACGCGGCGCGTTCGCCCGCCCCGGTCACCCCCATGCACACCGACAGCCTCCCGCAACGCCGCGGGAGGAGGAGGACAGCCATGCCTCGAACAGCTCGTAGATCCGGACGCTTCCGCACTCTCGTTGGCGCGGGCGCCGTCGCCGCCGCCCTCGTGGGCACGGCTGTGACCGTACCCGCCGCGCAGGCCGCCACCCCGCAGCTGACCGTCGACCTCGGCCAAGCCACCGGGTCCGTGATGCACGGAGCCAACGGCGCCCTGTACGGGCTCAGCGACGACGGCGTCCCCGGCGACAACATCGTCACCCCCCTGCACATGACCTCGATCGCCCAGAAGGCGCCCGACGGCGCGCAGCACCCCAACGGTGACGCGCTCGCCGTCCAGCCCGCCTTCGCCCGAGGTGGCGGCGGCGACAACCTGATCTACATGCAGGACGTCTACGCCCAATGGCCCTACGAGAACCTCGGGCTGACGGACTATCTGTCGAAGGTCGACACCATGGTCCGCAAGGTCGCCGCCCGCTCCGACGCGAGCACGTTCGTGTGGGTGCCGTTCAACGAGCCGGACGGCAACTGGTACACCGGGCTCGGCAGTTCCACCACCGCCACGTACAACAGCGCGCTCAGCAGCTTCGAGAACGACTGGACCACCGTCTACAAGAAGATCCGGTCGATCATCCCCGACGCCAGGATCGCCGGCCCCAACGAGACGCATTACGACGCCCGCCTCATGGGCGACTTCTACCCGTGGGCCAAGGCCAACAACGTCCTGCCGGACATGACCACCTGGCATGAGCTGGACCCCGGCTCCCTGTCCCACTTCGAGGGCAACCTCGCCGCCTACCGGACCCTTGAGAAGAACGCCGGTATCAGCCCCCGCCCGGTCAACATCAACGAGTACGGCGACCGCCGCGACCTCTCCGTCCCGGGCCAGATGGTCCAGTGGATGTCCATGTTCGAGCGCAACAAGGTCTACGCCGACCAGGCGTACTGGGACGTCGCCGGAAACCTGGACGGCAACGTCAGCCAGACCAACATCCCCAACGGCGACTGGTGGCTGCTGCGCTGGTACGCGGGCCTGACCGGCAAGACCGCCAAGGTGACCCCGCCGCAGGCCAACGTCATCGACACACTGCAGGGCATCGCGTCCCTCGACACCGGCCGCAAGCAGGCCCAGGTTCTCCTCGGCGGCGGGACCTCCGGCTCTGCCGACACCGTCGTCCAGCACATACCCGCGTCGTTCGGCCGCCAGGTCAACGTCTCCGTGGAGCGCACCGCCTGGAGCGGCTACGAAGGAGCGGGCCCCGCGCCGACCGTACTGGCCCGCAGCAGGTACACCGTCGGTTCGCACCGCAGTATCACGGTGCCGCTGACCGGTCTCGACCCCATGGCGGCCTACCGGATCGTCGTCAATCCCGCGGGCACCGGAAAGCCCGCCGCGGCGAGCGCTCCCTGGTCGGCGTCGTACGAGGCCGAGAGCGCGAGCATCACCGACGGCACCGTCTACACCCAGGGCAGCGTCACCAACGCGTACGGCTACGCCACCTCGGGCACCAAGGACGTCGGCAGCCTGAACCAGGCCGGCAGCAAGGTCGCCTTCAGCGTCAGCGTCCCGACCACGGGCACGTACGACCTCAACGTCTTCTACGGCAACCAGTCGGGCGGACCGGCGACCCAGACCCTCACCGTCGACGGCGGCTCGTCCCGGACGCTCACCTACGCGCCGACCCTGAACTGGACCTACCGCTCCACGGCGGGCGCCTCGGTGTCCCTGACCGCGGGCACGCACACCATCACCCTGGCCAAGGGCACCAACGAGGTCACCCTCGACAAGATCGACCTCACGGCCGCCGCCGGCACGGGAACCGCCTACCCGGCCACGTACGCGGACATCACCGGATCGCCCAGGTACACCTACACGGCCTCCGGTACGACCGGCGCCGGCGCCCTGGCCCTGCGCGCGGGTTCCTCGGCCGCCTTCGACGTCTACGCGCCGACCGACGGCTACTACACCGTCCACACCGACTACTCCTCGAACGGGTCCGGCACGCTCGCCCTGGACGGCGTCACCGCTGTCCGACTGCCCTCCACGCGCGGCAAACTCGCCGACAAGAGCGCGCGGCTGTACCTGTCCGCGGGCAACAACCGCATCACCGCCGCCACTTCGGGCTCCACCACGCTGACGGTGCGCGACCTGCGCGTGGCCGCGAACGGTGACACCACGGGCGTCACCTCCTACGAGGCCGAGAACGGCACCCTCGGGGGCACCGCCGCCGTCACCGCGGACACCTGGGCGTCCGGCGGCAAGTACGTCGGCTACGTCGGCAACGGCTCGGCCAACACCCTCACCGTCAAGGTGAGCGCGCCCAGTGCCGGGCGGTACGTAATGAACGTCCGCTACGCCAACAACCAGGTCTCCGGCTCCGGGAACTACAACACCAACGTCGTCTCCCGCGCCGCCCGGATCTCCGTCAACGGCGCCACCGCGCAGACCGTCATGTTCCGCAACAACTACAGCTGGACCAGCTACTGGGACCTGCCCGTGCCCGTCACCCTCGCCGCGGGCACCAACACCATCACCTTCAGCAACTCCTCCGCGTACGCGCCCAACATCGACCGGGTGACCGTCGCGCCTGTGACCGGCTGACGTCCCCATCGGCCGGGGCCTCTGCCGAGGTCCCGGCCGTCGTCATCACAGGATTCGCCGAGGCGAGCACCTGTCGCCATTGGGTTCATGTGCCGGTGCCGGCCGAGCTTTCCCGGATGATCAGGTGCGTGCGGGCGAACGTCGGGGCGGGCGGCTGGTAGTCGTGCTCCAGCTGACCGCGCAGGAGGGCGAAGGCATCACGGCCCAGGCCCTGGAAGTCCATCCGGACGGTGGTGAGAGCAGGGGTGAGGAACCCGGAGTGCGGGGCGTCGTCGAAGCCGATGACGCTGACGTCGCCCGGTACCGACCGACCGGCGTGGTGCAGGGAGCGCAGCACGCCCAGGGCGAGGTCGTCGTTGCCGCACAGGATCGCGGTGACGCCCGGATCGTCGGCGAGCCGCCGTCCCTCGTCGTAGCCGACCTGCGCGTCCCAGCCCTTGCCGCCGCGGGGTTCGGGCGGGGTGATGCCGGCCGCCTCCAGGGCTGCCCGCCAGCCCTGCGCCCGTGGCCCTTCCGAGCGCCGGGTTCCGGCCGACGTCGGGATCGCGACGTAGTGCACGGTCCGGTGGCCGAGCTCCAGCAGGTGCGCGGTGGCGGTGCGGGCCGCCTCGCGGTCGTCGGCCCACACGGCCGGGCGGGGCGGGGTCCGGCCGTGCGAGGGCGCCTCGACGATCGCGGCGCACGGCACGTGCTGCGGGACGCGGTCCAGGGCCGCAGCGGCGAGCCGGTCGAAGCCGATGACCATCAGTCCGCCACCCTCGGCCGCGGCCGAGGAGATGGTGCGGTCCAGGTCGTCCTCGGGCGTCAGCAGCTTCACGCCCAGCGAGTAGCCCGCGGCGCGGGCTGCCTCCTCCAGGCCCTGGAGGGTGGCCGCATAGCCGTAGAGGGTGGTGTTGGACGTCAGTACGGTGACCGACCGGGCGACGCCGCTGGCCAGTGCGAACGCGGTGGCGTTGCGTCGGAATCCCAGCGCCTCAATGGCTGCCTCGACCCGTTTGCGGGTCTCCTCGCGGACGTTCGGGTGGCTGTTGATGACCCGCGAAACGGTCTGGTACGAGACGCCCGCAGCCTGAGCGACGTCCCGAATACTGGCGGCCTTGCGCGGTCCGTGTCCGGGATCCGAGCGGCTGCCGGAGCTAGTGTGACCGGTCACATCCATGTAGGGATTGTGAACGTTCACAACCTCACCCGTCAAGAGCGGGGACTCGGCCTTCGCCCGGTATTTATATCAGGGCAAGTCATGCTGTCCCGGGCTGCCGCAGAAGCTGGGGGGCGCTCCCGGCAAGGGAGTACAACGCCTGGCCATCGGTTCAGTTGGCGCCGAAGACCGCCCTCGTGACCCGGCGGTCTGTCCTGATCGGAGCAGACCGCCGGGCTTGAGACGTGGGTTGTGGCGCACCTTCCGAGTCAGCAGCCCCGGGTGAGGGGCTCTGCCGACCGGTCGGGCGGGCGGATCAGCGCAGTCCGGCGAAGAGGTCCTTCTCGGGTACGGCCGCGCCGGTGGCGTCCTGGACACGTACGAAGGTCTCCATGCCCATGAACTCCCCGAACCTCTCCTTGCCCATCCTGAGGAAGAAGATGTTCTCGCCCTGACTGGCGTGCGCGGCCAAAGCGTCGAACTTCTGGCCGCTGAACGCGGTGGCGTCCACCCACGTGGTGATCTCGTCGTCGGGGAGGCCGATCTTGGCCAGCGCGGCGGCCTCGGCGGGATCCGGCTCCGGCATGTCGTCACCGAACTCGCGGATGATCTCGCCGAACCGCTGCATCATCGAGCGGGGCATCGTCGTCCAGTACACCTTCGGTGTCAGCTCGGTCATCTCCAGGGCCGCCATCGTGATGCGGTGGGCCTGGATGTGGTCGGGGTGGCCGTAGAAGCCGTTCTCGTCGTAGGTGACGACCACATCAGGTCGGTAGTGCCGCATGAGTTCCGCGAGTCGGGCCGCGCCTTCCTCCACGGGGGTCTGCCAGAAGGATCCGGGGGCGTCGTTGCTCGGCCAGCCCATCATTCCGGAGTCGGCATAGTCCAGCATCTCCAGATCGCTGATCTTCAGGACCTCGCAGCTCGCCTCGAGTTCTTGACGGCGCATCAAGGCGACCGCCGCCGGATCGTGCCCGGGATCGCCCGGCTTGACACCCCCCGGCCCGTCACCGCAACCGCCGTCGGTACATGTCACGAGAACCGTGCGGATGCCTTCCGCCGCGTACTGCGCGAGGACCCCTCCGGTCCCGGTGGCCTCGTCGTCGGGGTGGGCGTGTACTGCCATGAGCGTCAAGGGCCGGCCAGTCATGAAACAGTCCTCCTGCGGAAATAACGTCGTCGTCCGGGTTCGCGGCGGGCGTGCCGCGATCCTGGGGCCCGGATCCCGGTGGGGCGGACGACCTCGTGGTCTCCGTGTTCCCCGCCCGTGCGGCGCCGGTCCCTCGGTCGATGCAACCGTGCCGACCGGACCCGCTGTTCCCGTTGCGGCCGTCTGGCCTTCCAGATGTCGGTGTTTCGACGTTTCGACGCGAACGAGGCAGGCGGGTCCGGCTGTCGTTGCACGGCTGAGCGGCGCGGCCGTGGGAGGCCCGGGCGATGTGCCCCGTGCTAGCGTGGAGCATTTGCAGCGTCGCTGTGTCGGTGCCCGGTTTCGCGGTCCCTGGCAGGTGGCCGCGTCCCCGCCGCGCCTTCCTCGGTACGGTCCCTTCGGAGGAAGGCTTTCTGTGAGCGAATCAGCACGTGCCGGCACCCGGCAGCAGGATGAGGCGTCCGAGGCGTCGGGCGCCACCGCGGCGCTACCCCCGGCGGCGTCCTTCGCGGAGCTGGGGCTGCCGGCCGAGATCCTGCGGGCGCTCGACGAGCACGGCGTGACGGTGCCCTTCCCCATCCAGGCGGCGGCACTGCCGAACGCGCTCGCGGGTCGGGACGTCCTGGGCCGGGGCCGCACCGGATCCGGCAAGACTCTCGCCTTCGGCCTGGGGATGCTCGCCCGGACGGCGGGGCGGCGTGCGCAGCCCAAGGAGCCGCTGGCACTCGTTCTGGTGCCCACCAGAGAGCTGGCGCAACAGGTCGGTGAGGCGCTCACCCCGTACGCCGAGGCACTGGGGCTGCGGCTCGCGACCGTGGTGGGCGGAGTGTCCATCGGACGGCAGGCCGCCGCGCTGCGCGACGGCGCCGAGATCGTCGTCGCCACGCCAGGCCGGCTGCACGACCTCATCGAGCGGAAGGGCTGCCGCCTCGGGCGGGTGCGCATCACGGTCCTGGACGAAGCCGACCAGATGTGTGACATGGGGTTTTTGCCGCAGGTCACCGAAGCCCTGGACCAGGTGCGTCCCGACGGGCAGCGCATGCTGTTCTCCGCCACCCTCGACCGCGACGTCGACCAGCTGGTGCAGGACTACCTGCGCGACCCCGCCGTCCACTCGGTGGACCCCTCCTCCAGTGCCGTCCCCGCGATCGAGCACCACGTCTTCGTAGTGCACGGCCCCGACCGGTACGCGGTGAGCACGGAGATCGCCGCCCGGGACGGCCGCGTCCTGATGTTCCTGGACACCAAGCACGGCGTCGACCTGCTCACGCGGCATCTGCGGGCCAGCGGCGTGGCCGCCGCCGCCCTGCACAGCGGGAAGGCCCAGCCGCAGCGCACCCGGACCCTTGCCCAGTTCAAGAACGGTCAGGTCACCGCGCTGGTGGCGACGAACGTCGCCGCACGCGGCCTCCACATCGACGACCTCGACCTCGTGGTCAATGTCGACCCGGCCACCGACCCGAAGGACTATCTGCACCGCGCCGGCCGCACGGCCCGGGCCGGCCGCTCCGGCACCGTCGTGACACTCGTCCTGTCGGGACAGCGCCGCGAGACGAGCCAGGTCATGGCGGACGCCGACGTCGCCCCCAAGGTCACCAAAGTACGGTCCGGCGAGGCGGAGTTGAGCCGGATCACCGGCGCCAAGGCTCCCTCCGGGGAGCCTCTCGACGGCGGGCCGGCCGCAGCGCGCCCCAAGAACCACAACGCCCCGTTCCGCGGCCTGGGCACCACCAAGGACGCGAAGGGCGGCTCCGGCGGCAGATCGTCCCGCAAGAGCAGCGAGGCGAGCAAGCTCGCGGAGGCCCGCAAGGCGGCCCGGGTGCGGCGCAGCGGCTGAGACAGGCTTCCCGGACTGCGGTACGGGTGCCTTCGGGGCCGTTCCGGTTGTCGTGCGGGGCGGCTTCCGTCAGTCGGGAGTGCTCCTGTGAAGGAGCTGGTCAACGCCTCATGACTGCGCCGGTTTCCCTGCCGGTCCAGTGTTTGCGGGGCGTCCTCAGGTGGCTGTGTCCTTCGAGCGACGGCGTCCCCCCTGGGGGGCGTCCGGCGGGCGCGGGTTCAGCGGGTCGTCGATGAGACCGCCGACGCGACGCATCTCGTCGAGGGGGTCCACGGCCATCTCGTCCGCCGCGTCGGTGAAGGCCTTGAGCGCGGGAACGAGACCGGCGCGTGCTGCGGCCGGCAGCTGTTGCACGAGGGCGCGGATCTCGGTGCGCCGGTGCACGAGGACCCGCTCCACCAGGGCCCCGCCGGCGGGGGTGAGGCTCAGCACGACCTCGCGCCGGTTGGCGGGGTTGGTCTTGCGGTCGATGAGGCCGACGGACTCCAGGCGTTCGACCATGCGCAGCGCGGTCGACGGGTTGACCCCCAAGGTCGCGGCCAGGGCGGCGAGTTTGACCGGCCCGCAGGTGCCCAGCACCACCAGGGCGCGCAGCTGGGGCAGGGTCAACGAGTCGTCGGTGGACGCGAGGGCGCGCGCGGAGATGGCGATGAGCAGCCTGGATGCGGCCATGACGGCAAGGGTGACCTCCTCGGCCTCGCGGTCGAGTTCCGTGGGGGAGAGCGGTTCACCGCGGGTCCGGGGGCGATGGGAATCCTGCCGCGTCATCGCGTCCGTTCCACCTCTCTGTCCGCTGATCCCGTGATCCGGCCCGATGCCTTCACCTCTGTAATCATTGCAGGATGCAATGTTACCGTGGAGGTGACGAGCGGCGGGAGCCGTGCGGGCGCGACGGTTGCGGCGACGAGGGACGTGATGACGTTGAAGTCCGAGCCGATACGTGAAGCCTATTCGTTCGTGTGCCTGCGATGCGGGCACGCCTGGGAGGGGTCCTACGAGATCCGGCACTCCGTCGACGGTCGGGGCCGTGTGCGCGCGGACTACTACGAGAAGAGCCTGAAGGTTCCTTCGCCGTTGACCGAGAGCAGGTGCCGGGTGTGCTGCGGGTGCCGGATCCGGATCCTGCGGCCGGGGCGGGTGCGATCCGCCCGCCCCCAGCTGGACTAAAGCGTGTTGCAGAAGGTCGTGTCCGGGCAGGTCAGGACCTTCT